>PXBV01000043.1 GCA_003565575.1 Psychroflexus sp.
CATCACTGGCTTTGTGATTCCTATTTTTGAAGACGATGGTCCTTTAGCTTTATCTGCCAACCCCTATGCTTCCTGTTTTTTTTGTGGACAAGCTAGTCCAGCTTCTGTGTTGAGTTTGTATGTAAAGAACAAAAATAAACGCTACAAAACCGACGATTACAAGACCTTTAAAGGAACGCTTCACCTCAACTACGACGATCCGAATGAATTCTATTATATTCTAAAAGATGCAGTACTCGTAAATTGAGGCTAGAATACAAATGTTGCTTTTTTTAACATACATCAATTTAAGGGTGTAGGAAGTTGGCAATATTTGCGTCTAAAAAATGGATACCATTGCAAAGTTTGCTTTATTAGTTATTTATTGTTTGCTACAGCATCTGAATGCCCAAAATTGTCAAGAAAAAATAAAAAATTACGATTACTATTTTAGTTTAAGTGCTGGAGTTAGCATTTTAGACAATGTACCACACGAAATTCATCAGGAGTCACACTCCAATTACCTTATAGGTGTTTTTATAGAGAGAAATCTAAACCAAAATTTTTCTGTGCTTTCGGGAATTGAATTAGAAAGGTCAATCTATAGTTTAGATGCAATATTTGAGAGCTTTCGAAGAAAAATGAACATCAATTTAGCCCCTAATGGTCTTAAATACACCAAGCTATATACCTTCAATATTGGGGTTCCTATACATACCCGGCATTACTTTAAGCCCAATTTAAATAACCAAAGTAATATCTTTATACAAGGCGGTTTACGTCTGAATTTTGCGGGTTCAACCTATTTTGAATATCGAGAGAACAATGAAACCTTTGAAGAATCCTTATCCCGTTTTCAAAATGATTTTTCGCTTCAATTGGAATTGATGCTAGGCTTTAAAGGTGATTTTTTTGAAAAACTCGCCATCTTAAACTCATCTTCACTAGGAGTTATTTATCAAACTCAACCCATATTCAACTCTGGCACAAACATCCAACCTGTTCACTTTACCTGGCGACTTTTGTTTTAAAATTCAAATTATTGGATAGAATTAAATGATTTTCGCAATTTTTGTGCTAAAATCCATTTTAAATGCAAACCAATCACTTATCAGAAAAAGAAATTGAAGATTTGAAGTCTAACTTCAAGAAATTGATGGACATGCCAGCATCGCAAGCAGATGTATTTTTAAAAGGCTTGCGAATAAGATGTTTTGAAAAAGGTGAACTCATTTTAGAAGCAGGAAAAACAGAACGTTACCTTTCTGTTGTGTTAGAGGGGCTTACAAGGCATTATTTAATAAGAAATGGTGAGGATAAAAGTTTTGATTTTTCGTTTAAAAACGAATTTAATTCGTCTTATGCTTCCTTTGTTCAACAACAACCAAGTCAATTTTATATAGAAGCGATAGAGCCTACTCTACTGGCCTCTTTTAGTTATGAGTTTTTAAATACGTTATATGAAAAATATCCAGCTAGCAATCGTTTTGGACGAATTGCTATTGAAGATTACTTTGTATTAAGAGAGAAAAGAGAACTTTCTCTTTTAACAGAAAACGCTACAGAACGCTACAAAAAATTACTTGAAGAGCAACCTAATTATGTTCAACAAATTCCACTAAAATATCTAGCTAGTTATTTGAATATTAAGCCAGAATCATTGAGTCGTATTCGGAAACAAATTACTTTCTAGTCTATCTTATTTCCTGAAGTTTCTGTACTTTTCATATATTAAATTTCATGGGGCTGACCTGGAACTAAAACATTGAAATTTATAGTTCCGAATCCTTTTGCTGTGCGAAGTTTGCAACTTCGCACCAAACTCTCGATACATCCCGCTTTATTTATACTCTGTATTCAAATCAACTTATTTTTAAGCGAGACACTACCAATGACGTTTTAATATAAGTACTACATTTACATGCGCTTATGTCAAATCGAGTGATTATTTATTTTGACCTTCAAAAGGGCGAAATAAATAATTGTATCGAGATTTATCACCAAGATCTCAATACAATCCCGACGAAAGAGTCGGGATCACTCGATTTGACAACAAACTTACTTTTTAAACGTCACTTTAGATTAAATAAAATTTTTAAATTTTCAGGGGCTCGACCTGACACTAAAAGATTGATATTGTAATAAATATATAACATTTTAGCTCCGAAACTTCAGTTATTTCTTAAATTGAAATTAACATACATCAATTTTTAAACGCCTTCATGTGTATAATTTTGTCGCATGGAAAATCAAATAGCACATATTAAAGATAAATTTAATGCTTTAAATAAGCCCGTACAACTAATTATTTGCTTTGTCATAATAATCATAATAGGAAGCTTGCTTTTTAGTATGGGTAAACAAATTGGAGAGGTCATATATAAAGCTTATGCGAATTAGTCTTTGGCTAATTAAAATAATTAAATCGTTTACTACAATTGAATTCGGTATGGACAAGTTTCCAAAACTAAAAGATGGCGAGGTTGTAAGTTTTACTTCAAAAAAAGAAATTAAGCGAATAAGCTTACATCTTTTGATGAGGCAGATATTTGCTTTTTTTAATTTTGAAAAAGGCTTCTTAAACTCTCTATGGCTTGTCGTTAAAAATCCTGGTCAACACATTAGGGCGTATTTGAGTACAGAGCGAGATCGATTGATTAATCCCTTTAAGTTCTACTTCATTGGAGCTTCGCTTTACGCTTTTGTCTTTTTAAAATTAGATACCGTTAACAAAACAGGTATAGACGGAGATTTTGAAGGGAATGATGAGTTCAAAAGCATTTTTATTGATTATATCCAGTTGTGGTTTCTGCTTGTGGTATTTTTTATTGCTTATTATTCCTACATTTTTTTTAACAAGTCATCAGGCTACAATTGGGCAGAAAATCTAGTTTTCAATTTGTACGTTATGGGCGTTACGCTATTTGTGAATTCTTTATTATTGCCTTTGGATTTGGTATTAGAAGACAACTTATTGAGTGATGTCCTACGAGTTATCTTCCTTTTTCTTTTTTTGGTTTATTTTGCTTACACCTATGTTTCATTTTTTAAAGGCAATTATTTAAAAACCACAGCCCTATCCATAACTGCTGCAATTGTGGGTGGAATCACCTTACTTATGACGATTATTTTGGTAGGTTTTATTTATGGTTTAATACAGTCTTATCTAACTTAAAAATTCAACTAATTCAAAAACCTAAAACCTATGAAATTAGCTACTCTGCTTATTCTTATACATGCCATTTTTGGTGGTATAGGCCTTCTTTCAGGCATAGTAAGTATGTCGAGTAAAAAGGGGAATAAAACACACCGAAGCTTTGGTAAATTATTTGTTTACAGCATGTTGATAAGTTCTGTTCTTTGTATTCCTGTTTGTTTTATGCAGGGTCACGAAAGTATGTTTCTGTTTGCTATAGCAGTGTTAACTATTTATTTGGTGCTTAGTGGTCAGCGCGCTTTACTTTTTAAAATACGTAATCTTCCCAACATTCAGTTATGGAAAGATTGGTTGGTAAGCTCTATTATGTTCATTTTTGGAATTGCTTTGATCTTGGAAGCTATTTTTGGCTATTTCAATCCAGATAATTCAAAGCTATTGTTTTATTTCTTTGGCGCATTGAGTATGTATTTAGCAGTACAAGATTTCAGGTTTTTCAAACAAAAAGAAAAAACGGCTGTAGATTTCATTCATCGGCACATCGGCCAAATGTCTGGGGCATTTATTGCTTCATTTACTGCATTTCTTACAGCAGGGCTAAAATTCAACCATTGGCTGTTTTGGATTTCACCTACTGTACTTGTTTTCTTTTGGATTTGGTACTGGAGTAGAAAATTTAAACCGTCTTAAAATCAAATAAGCCAACATCAAAAACGGTAAATTAATAAAAAAATAAACTTCATAAAAGGTCTTCTTATCCAAGAGTAGCTCTACTACAAAAAGACCAATCCAAATTTTTGACACTCATTTTATTAAAAATTCAATTGCCTATGTACAAATAAAATCTATATTTGCAACTTAGTTGCATTAAATATAATTATGAATAAACTACCTGTTACTGTCCTAAGCGGCTTTCTAGGCGCAGGCAAGACCACTCTATTAAACCATGTACTTCACAACAAACAAGGTTTAAAAGTAGCTGTTATTGTAAATGATATGAGTGAGGTCAACGTGGATGCTGATTTGGTAAAAAGTGAAAATACCTTATCTAGAACTGAAGAAAAGCTTGTAGAAATGAGCAATGGTTGTATTTGCTGTACACTTAGAGAAGACCTGATGCTTGAAGTGGAACGTTTAGCCAAAGAAAACCGATTCGATTACTTGCTAATTGAAAGTACAGGCATTTCAGAACCCATCCCTGTTGCTCAAACCTTTAGTTTCGAAAGTGAAGATGGCAGTGTCGATTTAAGTCGATTTAGCTTCATTGATACTATGGTGACTGTAGTCGATGCATTTAATTTTCTAAAAGATTTTTCTAGTTCAGATCTGTTGAAATCCAGAGAACTCACAGATATTGAAAACGACGAACGGAGTATTGTCAATTTACTTACAGATCAAGTAGAATTTGCCAATGTTATTCTTTTAAATAAAGTAGATTTAGTAGACGAAGAGCAATTGAAATTAGTTTATGGCATGATTCATCGACTGAATCCAGAAGCCAAAATCATCACCACCAAAAACTCTGAAGTAAACATCAAAGAAGTTATTAATACAAGATTGTTTGATTATGAAAAAGTAGAAAGTTCTGCTGGGTGGATTAAAGAATTAGAAAACAAACACATCCCTGAAACTGAAGAATATGGAATCAACTCCTTTGTTTTTCGGTCTAAGA
>PXBV01000304.1 GCA_003565575.1 Psychroflexus sp.
GAAAAATTAGGGCACTCTTTTCAGCTTCTAGATGACGAGACCGTTGGCGTAGTTACCCAACTAAGAGAAATCAACCTTCAGCTCAAAAAGGCATCTCAGCTAGACCCTCACCTGGAAGAGCTTCATCAGAGGGTAGAAAGCTTATTAATAGAAGCCGAAGATATAAGCCTGGAAAGTCAACGTCAACTTGAAGGACTCGATGCAGACCCTCAAACCTTGGATGAAGTCAACCAGCGTCTTCAACTTATTTATACCCTCCAGAAAAAACACCACGTTGCAGATGTAGAGAGCCTCATTCAAATAAAAGAAGATTTGCAAGAACAAGTAGAAGTAAAAGAAAACGCACAACAAGAATTAAAAGCAGCACAGCAGAAAATTTCTAAACAAGAGCAACTACTAGGCAAATTAGCAAAGGAACTTTACCAAAGTAGAAAAAATATCATAAGTACAATAACTAGCAATGTCATCAAAATGCTAAAAGAATTGGGTATTCCAGACGCTCAACTCAAAATAAGAGATCAATCTACACCAGAATTTACCCCAAGAGGAGCAGACCATTTTGAGTGGTTGTTTTCTGCTAATAAAGGCAGTAGCCCTCAAGATATCAAGAAAGTAGCCTCAGGAGGAGAACTTTCTAGAATCACATTAGCCATAAAAAGTCTCTTAGCGCAATACGATAATTTACCAAGTATTATTTTTGATGAAATAGACACTGGTGTATCAGGGGATGTAGCTACCAAGATGGGTACAATTATGAAACAAATGTCCTCATCTCTACAAGTCATTTCCATTACCCACTTACCACAAATAGCAGGAATGGGGCAGCAGCACTTCAAAGTTTTTAAAACCACTCAAAATCAAAAAACACAATCTAACATCAAAGTACTTAAGGCTGATGAACGCGTAGTAGAACTAGCCGAAATGCTTGGCGGAGACAAAACCTCCCAATCTGCAATTGCACATGCCCAGTCTTTGTTGAAATGATTAACTTTGTACCATACAACTAAATTCAAAACTATGTCATATAACTTATTGAAAGGAAAACGAGGAATCATCTTTGGAGCATTAGACGAAAACTCCATCGCCTGGAAAACAGCAGAACGAGCACATGAAGAAGGAGCTAAATTTGTACTTACCAATGCACCCGTTGCCTTAAGGATGGGAACCATCAATACACTTGCAGAAAAAACCAATTCTCAAGTCATCCCAGCAGACGCAACCAAAGTAGAAGACCTAGAAAATTTAATTGAAAAAGCTCAAGAGCTACTTGGCGGTAAAATAGATTTTGTACTTCATTCCATCGGGATGTCCATCAATGTAAGAAAAGGCAAACATTATACAGACCAAAACTACGACTGGACCCACAAAGGATTAGACGTCTCCGCTATGTCTTTTCATAAACTCATGCAAACCCTTTACAAAAAAGACGCCATGAACGAGTGGGGAAGTATTGTAGCTCTTACATATATGGCTGCACAAAGAGTATTTCCAGACTATAATGATATGGCAGATAATAAAGCTTATCTAGAATCTGTAGCCAGAAGTTTTGGCTATTTCTTTGGGAAAGATAAAAAAGTGAGAGTCAACACCATCTCACAATCACCAACCCCAACATCAGCAGGGCAAGGAGTAAAAGGCTTCACAGGCTTTATGAATTACGCAGAAAAAATGGCACCACTTGGTAACGCTACAGCCCTAGAATGTGCAGATTACACACTTACACTCTTTTCAGACCTTACCAAAAAAGTCACCCTTCAAAACCTATTTCATGATGGCGGATTTTCCAATATGGGCGTAAGCCAAGACATAATGGAAGCCATGGAAGAGTAAATAAAATCACTACATAATCAAAATCCCGAGAGTTTTTCTTGGGATTTTTTTTGGAGCCATTTCCCGCTATCCATTACAAGTCCGCGCTTGGCCGTAGGCAAAACCAAAGGCGCAAAAGAGCTTCCGCTGGTCGCTTTTTAGCGCCTCGGTTTTGCAAAACAGCCAAGCTTTCGGGCTTTTTACATTCCTATCGGGACTATAGAACCCTAATAGTTATAGAAAAGGTGAAAAATAAATTATGGAAAAAACAAATAAACTAGATAGCCTCATTTGGAGATGAATCGATATTATTACTCAACAAAATTGACAGCAAATTTCTTTCGGGATTCCTTTACGCGTTGCAGTACAAAAGAGCAAGTCTCACCATTTTTAAGAATTTCATCACGTTGGACTACATTGCCAATCAGAGGATTATTAGACTTTCGCATTTCCTCATAAAAACTCTTATGAAAACTTAAGGGGTAGCCAGAATCAGAGTGATCTATATAATAAATTATCTCCTTTATATTATCAAAGTTTTTAGCTTTAAAATGATAAGCAATCAACATTCTGTGTCCTTTCCTCACATTTTCTTTTTTTATATACTTAAGTTCAACTTTACTGTCAGGAAAATTTTGGACATCGTTTAAACTTTTAATCCCCTTTACATCTATTTCAACACCAGATGCAGCATTAAAATTAGCATGCGGGAAGCTTGGGTTAGCTATGACTTTATGTTGATTTACAAGATAAAGTGTAATAGAAGGATCTTGAAAACTTTTTAAACTGTATGTGATAAATTTTCCTGGTTCCTGTAAATTTTGATAAACTATAGCATATTTGTTTTGAAAGTTGTCATTTGAGCAGTTCTCGTTTTCATAATACAAGACTTGATGCACATCAAATGAAGATTGTAAATCTTGAGAAAATGAAGTCAATGTAAAAAAACAAATCAAAGTTGATATACAAGCAAGAGTTTTCATATCTTAATTTTAAGCATTAAATCATCTATATCATAAATTTACTTATAAATCTTTTAACCTCAAAGCGATTCAGGAAGTCAAATTGTCCGTTTATTGAAATACCATCGCTTATCCTTCAAGACCTAGCATTATAAGCTCCACCCAAAAGTGGTTTGGAAGACATAATCAGTTTGGTTTGTGGTTTGTACGGGTTGGTTGTCGTAATTGAGACTTAAACCAAGATTGATGAAAAAATCTAAAGGGAGATTGTACTTCATATCAAAAGTGAAATCTGTTCGCCAACGTTTAGATTCACTCAAACTTGGATAGGCTACAATTCTACTCAATAGAGAGAAGTCTCCAATATTGTACAAATTAGCTTCTGTACCCAAAAAAGCTTCAGCACTCGTATTGTTAGTTAGCTCACCTGTCACATTAAAACTTTCAATGTTATAGGAAATTCCAGACTGCACCCCCCAGTATAATTGATTATTCCTCACTAAATACCTTCCCAGACCTAATTTGCTTAAGGTTCTTAGATTAATATTTTGAGCGGTATTGGATAGCCAATTGACTTCCGCAAGCCCAAACCATTTTTCAGGAAAGTAATGCTTGTAAATAAGATTAGCATCCAGACGTTGCGTAGTCAATACTTGGTTTTGAGTGGAAACAATATGATTGTAACTGGTGGAGGCAGACCAGCCAGTAGTTCTATAGCCTAAATTGCTCCTAACATTGTATTGAGAAAGATTATTAGCTTTTGCAAAAGTAAAACCAAGGCTTAAGCTAGCATCCAGATTATTCCAAAAACTTGCATCTACTTTTCTAAGAAATACAATTTCAGAAATAGGGATAACCTTCTGCAAAGATTCATGGTTATAGACTTCTAATGTATCTCGGTTTCTACTCTGAAGACGTCCAGAAAGTCTTTCACTTGAGCTCAAAGCAATAGAATATTTTGTTGAAGTTTGTATAAATAGGATTTCTCCCCATTTTATTTTAAAATCCTCGTTACTGTAACTCGTATTAAAAGTTACAATGTTTTGTTTCATCTCCTTTAGCTCACCTGTCAGCATGTCATTTCCTTTTAAATAAACAGTATCTTGTTGACTGTAAACTGAAAGACTCAACACAAATAAAATACTAAAAGTAAGAATGCTTTTACTGAAGCTTAGTGCCTTGTTATGAACTTTATTCAAACTCGAGTTTTAAAGTCTATTTTTGAAAATTTGACCATTTTTTATGATCATCAAAAGGTTAGTTTCTGTATCGCTGAAAACTTCCAAGTCATCTAATGGGTTTGCATTAAGAATCAATATATCTGCAAGTGCACCTTCTTCAATAACTCCTAGAGTTCCTGCGTAAGGACTCCGCTTACCAGACATAGCTAAGAGTTCGGCATTGGTGGATGTAGCCATTTTTAAAATCTCATAGTTTGAAAACCAGCGTTTCATTTTTAGAAGTTGAGCATTGGGGAGAGATGCTTTTTTTTGGTTAAATAGTACATCCGTACCATAAGCCACTTTCATCTTGTATTTTCTAGCAAGAGCAAAAGCATTGTCTGTTCCAGAGTACATCTCAAGTTGTTTTGCTCGGCTCTCAGGAGACAGTCCGCCAGTATTTCCCTCGTCTGTAAAAGGTTGCAAGCTCCAAACCACATTGTTTTCTACCATCATCTTTACGGTTTCTTCGTCTATGAGTTGGCCATGATCTATACATTTCACTCCAGCTCTGATGGCTTGTTGTATAGCGCGCGGTGTATAAGCGTGAACCGTAACGTAAGTTCCCCAATTTTCTGCAGCCTCTACAGCGGCCTTAATTTCACTTTCAGTGTACTGGGTAACATCTAAAGGATCGTAAGCAGAAGAAACACCTCCTCCAGCCATGAGCTTAATTTGACTTGCTCCTAGCATAAGTTGTTCTCTTGCTTTGAGCCGGACTTCATCTGGATTATCTGCAATGGCGGTGGCATTAATACGTTCTCCATAAGACAGACCTCTAC
>PXBV01000124.1 GCA_003565575.1 Psychroflexus sp.
GATATGCTTTAACACCCAATCCTAAACAAAGTGGGATGAGTGAAGTTTATAAAGCTGCTGATATGCATAATGATATGCAACAAGTAGCAGTCAAAATTTTTACAAAGGGAAGAATTGAAGAGGAAATTTCAGCAGAATCTTTTAGAAGAGAAGTTAATGCATTAAAAGAATTAAAACATAATCATATTGTTGAATTAATTGATTCAGGAATTGACAAAGAAACTGGTCATAACTTTCTAGTACTAGAATGGATGGAAAATAATTTATTAGAAAAGTTAAAACAATCACCTCTTGATGGATGGGATTCATTTTGGGAAGAAATTGGAAAACCCTTGTTAGAAGCCTTAGCTTTTTGTCATAACAGAGAGTATATTCATAGAGACATCAAACCGGAAAATATCTTAATTGATCATGAAGGAACTATCAAATTAGCAGATTTTGGTATCTCAAAACTGAGAAATTTTCTAGTCCCTACTGTAACCTTAAGAGAGTTTGTTTCTCGTCCTTATACGCCACTAGAAGATGATGATGGCTCTTATACCTATACCCGTGATGTATTCAGCTTTGGGGTTGTGACTCTTAAATGCTTGACAAATGTACCACTTATCGACTATGAAAGTGTTAAAAAGGCAATTCAAGAATTAGATGCACCTTGTGAAATCATAAAGATAATTGAAAATTCTATTTCCGATTATCCCGAAGAACGTCAACATAATGCACAAATCCTATTATCAGAAATAACAAGATTTCAAGAAAAGCGTGAAAGAGCATTTATTGAAAAAACTCAAAAATGTTATTTAATGCTTCCAAGAAATTTAGAAAAAATAGGTAGTGAGTTAAAAGCTAACTCTCATACAGAAATTCAAAAAATAATTCTCGAAGACTTAAATAATGAGTGTGGTATAGAACGTTATAAAAATAAAAAATCTAATGAATATGAGGAAGGTCAATATAAAATTTTTGGAGTTGATTATAGTTATCATGTAAAAATTGAACAATGCAATTTAGACAAATTAATTATCTTAAATGCGATTAATCTTTCCAGTGATATTTTAGAGCAAAATAGGTTAAAAAATTATAATCCCAACTATGAGTTTAGTTTTGAAACATTTTATAATATAAATCAAGCTCAAGAAATTATCAGAGAACTTCAATTATCAATTGAAGAATATGATGCTACTATCAGACAGAAACAAGCAGAAGATGAAAAACAAAGATTATTTAGAACTTGGGAAAGTATTTTAAGAGCAAAGACAGACTGGGAAAAACAACGTCAAAAACCTTTAATCTATACAGAAGTTAGTCAAGATAAAAACCGTGCTTTTTTTACTTTAGAGTCAATTCCTGATGATGATCTTGTTGGACAAACTCGCCATGTAACTCTTAAAAATAATAACTATAGTCTCTTAAGTGGAGAAATTGAAGAAATTAAAGATGATAAACTAATTCTCTACATCAATTATGGAGAAGTAGAAAGAATACAAAAAAAAGGTGTATTAAAATTTGATACTCGTGCGGCAGAGTCCGCATTAAGACAACAAAAATATGCTGTCGATGCTATTAAATATGATCGGGCTGTGCGTTCAGACTTGCGTAATTTATTAGTTAATCCTGAAAATGTCAGTTTACCTAATTTAGAACAGGATATTCAATTTATTCAAACTCTTAATGAATCTCAGAAAGAGATTGTTAAAGCAGCATTGGAAACCGAAGATTTTTTAGTAGTTGAAGGACCTCCTGGCACGGGAAAAACAACTTTTATTACCGAACTAATTTTACAAACTCTAAAACAAAATCCTAACGCTAGAATCTTGCTTACATCACAAACTCATGTAGCTTTAGATAATGCTTTAGAGAGAATTAAGACAGTTGATACTTTTTTAAAAATTGTCCGCATTGGCAATCATGAAAAAGTTGCTGAAAATATTTACGCTTTGTTATTTGAAGAGCAAATGGATCAATGGAAAAAAGAAGTTTTGAATCAGAGTAAAGATTTTATTGATATTTGGTCGAAGGAACATGACTTAGATAAAAAAGATGTAGAAATGGCTATCCATTTTCAAAAATTGAGAAGTCTTGCTAATCAACTAAATAATTTAAAACAAGAAATTGAATCTTTAAAACAAGAAAAATATGAATTAATTGAGCAACCAGAATATGAGTCTTACCTTGAGAATTATGATTTTAATAGTCCAAATGTCAAACTTCCTAATAATTTACCAGAAGAGACCAAAGAGCAACTCAAATATTTAGATGATAAAATCAAAGAGTTTGAGAAAAAAGCTAAATCTATTCGTCAAGATGAACAAAAACCAGTGGCATTAGAGTTAGAAAATTTAAGTGGGTTTAATCTTGAAGAAATTGAGAAAATGTCAATAAATGAGTTAGAAAGCTATGAAAGCATATTAGCTGATTCTAATAATATACAAGCAAAACAACTCAAAAAACTAATGAGAATCCAACAAGATTGGTTTGATATTTTTGGTAAAAGTGATAGTGATCACTTTAATTCTGCATTAATCAAACGTTCTCAAATTGTAGCCGGAACTTGTATTGGACTTGCTCCAAAAATTACTGAAGTTGAATTTGATTTGTGTATTATAGATGAAGCATCAAAAGCAACGGCAACCGAAGTATTAGTACCAATTGCTAGATCAAAAAAATGGATTTTAGTAGGTGATACTAAACAACTTCCACCTTTTCAAGATGAAGCTAGTAGAAACCAAGAATTTTTAGATAAATATGACTTAAATTCTGAGGAGATTAAGGAAACCTTATTTGCTTATTTACTCAGAACTTTACCAAAAGCTAATTGCAAAATCCTGAATATTCAACATCGCATGGTAGCACCCATTGGAGAGTTAATCAGTCAATGTTTTTATGATGGTCAAATTCAAAGTGCTAGAACCGATATAGATCACGAACTAAATAAAATTATACCTAAACCTGTTACTTGGTTAACAACCAGTAAACTTCCTAATCATTGTGAACAAACTGCGTATCAAAATCAAAGCTATAATAACACTGCTGAAGTTAAAGTAATTGTTAAACTGCTAAACCGTCTTAATGAGATGGCAAAAAATGTATGTAAAAACTATAGCGTAGCAATTTTGACAGGGTATTCAGCACAAAAAACACTCTTAGAACGAACCTTAGACTCAGAATTAGATAATTGGGAAAGATTAGCTATTAAATGGAATACAGTTGACGCATTTCAAGGACAAGAAGCCGATATTGCTATTTATTCGATTACTCGTTCTAATAACAAAAAAGAGTTTGGCTTCTTGCGAGATACAGAGAGAATGAATGTTGCTTTATCAAGGGGCAAAGTTGCTTTAGTAATCGTAGGAGATCATGATTTTTGTCGGACGTTAAATCATAATCCTTTACGAACTGTTCTTGAATATATAGAATTTAATCCTAAAACTTGTTCCTTACATGAGGCTAAATAAATGACTATTGAGTATTTGAATTTTAGTTCAGATTCACAATCTAATACTGAAGATGAAATTTCTAAACGCTATGATAATCGTCCTGGTTTTGAATTAGTTAGTTTAGTATCAGTTGGTCTTCCTGTAACTAGAATTACCTTAACTGTATTAACCCTCCTTCGTAAACCGATTCCTCCTATAGAAGAATTTGTTTTAAAATCTATTGATGCTTGTTTATCTTCTATAGAAGAAATTAATAACTTTTTAGGTTTAGAACAATCAATTGTTAAAGATGCAATGATTAATCTGAGACAAGCAGAAAATATTGATTTAATTGCTTCACAAGAATCCAAATTTCAAGAATGGAAGTTAACCAAAAAAGGAAAAACCACACTTGAAGAAGCAAGAATTATTGTACCTGAAGAAAGGTCTTATCCTATTAACTTCGATAGAATGTTAGGAAAACCACGTTGGTATGGAAAATTAGAGGAAAATAAAGGTTTATTACGCCCAAAAGACTTAAGGTACAGCAATATTCTTGAAATACCTGCTTATCCAGCTAAACTACTAGAGTTAGGTGATCTTAATCTTAACGATGTTGAGAAAATGATTCATCAAATTGCTAAAGATAAAAAATATAAAAAAGAAAAACAAAGAGATTTTATTGGATTAAAAGCTATGGAAAAGAGGGAAAACTTTTTTCAAGAAGCTTTTGCATTAGTTTATAAACAGAAAGACAGTAATGAGTTACAAATTGCTTTCGCTATTGATGGTAGATTATCAGACGAACATGAATCAGCCTTTGCTCGTGCTAAAGGAGGTAAAAAAGATCGTATTATTAAACAATTAAGAGAAAATGTCTTAAATCAATCCAGAGAATTAAAAAGTTTAGCAGAAGCAAAATTTGGCTCTGGAATACTTGAAGAAGCTGAGAAATATGAACAACAAATTACTTCTGTTAGAGAACAAGTCCAAGAGAAAACTACACAACTTGAAACAGAAATTAATTTAACTCGTCAAGATATTGAAATCATTGATAATGAAGAAGAAAAGAAAGAACTGAAAAACAAACTTGAGAAAGCTGTTAATGAAATAGCAGAACTCAACAAACGACTTAATTCACTTATATCTTCAACACCAATTCGTTTTTTAAAAACTTATGATCATAGACCATTATTAGAAGAAGCATTAAAAGATAGTAAAGAAAGGCTTTTAATTATTTCGCCTTGGATTAGAGCCAATGCTAGTAATAGCTGGTTAATTGATAGTTTAGAAAAATTATTGAAAAGAGAGGTAAAAGTTTTTATAGGCTATGGTTTTGGAGAGGAAGAAGAAGAAAATA
>PXBV01000362.1 GCA_003565575.1 Psychroflexus sp.
CGAGCGGTATGCTTACCTTTGGAAAACCAGCAAAGTCAAGATAGTAGGAAAAGCTTGGCTAGATTTAGACTGCATCGAAGATTTTGAACGAGAGCCTTATTTTATCAAATTCAGCTATAAAAAAGAGCACTTTACCTTGGTCAATATTCATGCGGTTCCCAAATCTAAACAACCCGAAAGAGAGCTAAAACACCTAAAACTCTACCCCAAACTTTACCCAGAAGAAAACCTTATTTTTTTAGGAGACTTCAATCTCCCACAATCCCATACGGTATTCAATCCTTTAAAGTCAATGGGTTTTGTTCCCGCTTTGGTTAACCAAAAAACCACCCTCAAAATGAAATGTATAGACCAAGACTGTCTAGCATCAGAATATGATAATATATTTCTGGAGTCTAAACCTTTTAGCATTTTAGGGCAAGGCGTTCACCTATTTTACGAGTACTTTCCAGACTTAAAATCTGCTAGAAAAATATCAGATCATATTCCAATTTGGGTTGAATTTGACTTTAATTAAGAACTAATATTCCGTTACAGAACCCCAGTTTTCACCACTTTTAATTCGGTAAAGCTGCATTTCCGAAATTCCAAATTGCTTGGCAATCATTTTCATTCGGGTACGTCTATTTGGGTCATTAATTTTACGTTTAATGAACTTCACTTGAGTTTCTGTTAATTTAGAATACCTCCTCCCAGGATTTTTTCTGTTCTTATGTTCTGGATTGCTAAATTGATGCCTTTCCTTCTCCTCTTTGGTGGCCCATTTTAAGTTTTCAACCTTATTATTGAGCTTATCATAGTCTAAGTGAATCACGTATTTATCATCTTTACCCTTTTCTAAAAAATGCTGAGCCACCAATTTATGGACGTAGCGACTGGTATATTTTCTTTTAACCTTTTGTTTTAAAGGTAAGGTCTGGTAGCCATTAATGTAGTAATCCTTTACAAGTACTTCTTCTTCCCCTTTACAGTTTAGAATCCTACCATAATTGGAAATTTTATAGATTTCAGATTTATTAATCTTTTCGTCAAAAGTAACATCCTTCCATTTTTCGTTGTAGTAGCTACGAATCATAATTCAATAATTAGGTGAAAATCAATAGTTTCAGGACGAATATGGATGTGGTTAGATATAGAAATTCAATTTGCAATATAATTGTTTTTTCGGTTATAAGAGGCTTATTCTACTATCAAAATCTAAGATTGAATATACTTCTAACTTGAATGAATTAAGGATTTAAGAATGACTGTCTTAAAATTTAGTAAAAAATTCAGAATAAACGCTAAATTTACAACGTTAAACATGTTTTGAAATACTATGAATAAACTCACTCTTCTCGTCCATTGTAAAGATCAACCTAACATCATTGCTTCTGTGACCAATTTCATTGTTCAACAAAAAGGTAATATTGTTTACTTAGACCAACATGTAGAGAGAGAACAAAACATTTTTTTCATGCGTGTAGAGACTGAATTTGAAGGGGCTAAATTTTCTGTTCAAGGCTTTGAGAATGCTTTTCATAATGAAATAGCCAGTAAATTCAAAATGAATTGGAAGTCTTATACCAATGAAAAAAAACAAAAAATGGCTTTGCTTATTTCTAAATATGATCACTGTTTGTACGACTTATTAGGCAGATACAACTCTGATGAATTAGATATTGAAATTCCACTTATTATAAGCAATCACAAAGATTTAGAGCCAATTGGGAAAACTTTTGGGATACCCTTTTATCACATACCTGTTACAAAATCGACCAAAAGTGAAGCGGAAGACAAGCAGCTAGAATTACTAAAAGCTCACCAAATCGATTTTATTGTTCTTGCCAGATATATGCAAATTGTCTCCAAA
The DNA here is from genome assembly GCA_003565575.1 of Psychroflexus sp. Classification (GTDB taxonomy): domain Bacteria; phylum Bacteroidota; class Bacteroidia; order Flavobacteriales; family Flavobacteriaceae; genus Psychroflexus. Next base: position 1,853 of record PXBV01000362.1, read on the forward strand.
CGACTTATCGATGAGTTTCCAGATAGGATCATTAATATTCACCATTCGTTTTTACCAGCTTTTGCAGGAGCAAAGCCTTACCATTCTGCATTTAAGCGTGGCGTTAAGATCATTGGAGCAACTAGTCACTACGTTACAGAAGAGCTGGATGCTGGGCCAATTATAGCACAAGATGTTGCGCATATCACCCATGCTTACTCCATTTCAGATTTAATTGCCAAAGGGCGTGACTTAGAGAAAATTGTACTTTCCAATGCTGTTAAACTGCATGCAAAACATAAAGTGATGGTCTACAATAATAAAACAGTTATTTTTTCTTAATGATTCCTTCTAAAAACCATGTTTTGAAAATCAATATTCAACTCCAAAAAAACGTTTCTCTGCTTAAGTCTGATTTTGGTGTCAAAGCCTTTATCTTTGGTATGACTTTCATTGTATTGAGCTCTTGCTCCCCCAAAGACAAAACGCAAAGCATAGATTATGGTTCACAAAATGACTCTGCTCGTTACTTCATGTTAAAAGGTTATGAAGAAATTCTAGACCACAGGCGCTGGACTTTATCTGAAGAGAATTTTAGAAAGGCTTCAAGCTTGGATCCAGATTGGCTCCTCGCCAAAAGCCTTGTAGCTCGAAACACCAGAGACTTACAAGAACGTAAAGAATTACTGAATTTTCTAAAACAACATAAAGATCAAGCCAAAGGCAATGAAGCTTTACTTTTGGAAGTCAACATGCTTTTAGTACAAGCGTATAACAACCGTGACCAAGGTATCCAAGACTCTGTTTTTATGCAAACCATGCTTAAGGTTGCTGAATCTAATTTAGGCGAGTTTATTACAAAATACCCAGAGGATGATTATTTTAAAGCGGAGTACATCGAGGTCATCAATGCTATTTACGGTCCAAAAGTAGGCTTAGATTCTTTAAATGATTTAACTTCAGAAAGACAAAAAGATTTAGCATTTTATATAGCCTACGCAGGAGAAATGCACCTGGATTTGGGTCAAACCGAAAAAGCAATTGAATTATCAAAACGACTAAAAGAAAAAAGAATAGACTCCACCTATGCTAACTACCCTATGCTAAAAGCTAGAATTTATTTTGCGCAGGACAGCATCAATAAAGCTAAATCGCTTGTAGATAGGGTTATTGAATTAGACTCTAATAATATTTATGCCTTAAGACTTCAACATCAATTAGAAGAACAAATCCATTGATTTCCTTCTTAATCAGCTGACATATACACTTAAAAAATAAATTACTTAACTTTAGGCATTTAATTTAAAAATCAACTCCATGACAAAATCACTACCATTAAGTTTATTTTTATTGGCTATCCTTTTTGTAGGTATAGGTTGCCAAGAATCTAAAGATGAAGATATCAATGAAAAGTTGACATCTTGGTTAGACGAAAAATATGAAGAATCACTACAAAAAAGCCCTTTGCAACTTACCGCTTTGGGCAGAAAAGATAAATACTCAGATTTGGACGATTTGAGCCTAAAAGCGCTAGAAGAGGAAGCCAAATGGATGGAAGAAAGCGTAGATGAACTCAAAGCTGAATTTAATTACGAGGATCTAAATCAAGAAGGTAAGCTATCTTATGATTTATGGATCTACCAAAGCGATATGAAGCAAAAGGAAATAAAATATGCTCCCATGACGTATGTCTTTGATCAAATGACATCCATTCACACCCGGTTGCCCAACATGCTTATCAATTTTCATAAAGTAGATAGTCTGGAGGATATGAAAGCCTACATCAGTCGTGTTGAAAAAATGGAAACAGCTACAGATCAATTGCTAAAAAGAGCAAAGTCTCAAGCTGAAAGCAACATTTTGCCACCACGATTTGCTCTAGAAGTAGTTCAAAATCAAGCCATTTCTCTTTTAAAAGGTCAGCCTTTTGATAATGGTGAAGAGGCCTCTGCTATCTATCAAGATATGACAAAAAAGATAGAAGCCTTAGTAGAAAATGAATCCATTTCAAAAGAAGACGCTGAAGCGCTTAAACAAGACTCCAAAAGAGTCTTATTGGACGTTTTTAAACCTTCTTATGAAAAAATAATAGCCTGGACTGAAAAAGAGCTGCCAAATACAGAAGAAACACCAACTGGAGTTAGTCGTCACGAAAATGGAGTAAACTATTACAAGTATAAACTAAGTGTATCTACTACAACAGATTTGACAGCAGATGAAATTCATAATATTGGCCTTAAGGAAGTAGAGCGCATTCAAGAAGAGATGAAAGCCATTAAAAATGAAGTTGGCTTTGAAGGTGATTTACAAGCCTTTTTTAAATTCATTAATGAAGATGAACAGTTTTATTTTCCCAATACCGACGATGGACGCCAAGCTTATCTTGATGAAGCAACAATGTACATCGATGAAATTACTGAAAAACTTCCAGATTACTTTGGAATTTTACCCAAGGCTGATTTACAAGTAAAGCGTGTAGAAGCCTTTCGTGAGCAAGATGGTGCTCCTCAGCACTATATGCCAGGAACTCCAGACGGGTCTCGCTCTGGCACCTATTATGTTCACTTATCTGACATGACGTCTATGCCTAAAAGTACACTTGAAGGCGTGGCTTACCATGAGGGAAACCCAGGTCACCATATGCAAATTTCTATCGCTCAAGAACTGGAAGGTGTTCCAAAATTTAGGACTCAAGGTGGCTTTAATGCTTATGTAGAAGGTTGGGCCTTGTACTCAGAAAAACTAGCCAAAGAGATGGGGCAGTATGAAAATCCTTACTATGACTTTGGAAGGCTCGTCAACGAAATTTGGAGAGCTATCCGTTTAGTTGTAGATACTGGACTTCACTCCAAAGGCTGGACCGAGGCTGATGCTATCCAGTATTTTAGTGAAAATTCTTCGGTCTCCAAAGGAGCTATTCAAGCGGAAGTAAGGCG
>PXBV01000374.1 GCA_003565575.1 Psychroflexus sp.
TTCCTAGAACAACAAATGGAGGTGATGCATGCGTGAAGCACCAAAGAAAAAAGAGCCTGACGGCTCTTTACTACTAACCCAAGGTGTCGCAGTTGAGGGTTTTGGGCAGGGTCTCATTACGTTTCATATTATACTTAATAATTTTTGTTAACTCAACTTTATTGCATTGATATACCGCGTGTTTTCTCAAAAATTATCAGTTATCGCTCGCCTAACAAGAATCTACGAACATAGACAAGCTCATCATGGAAATCAGCGATGTCGGCTGTACCATAACTCTCGATAATAATCGGATGATTGGTTCTAATTGAGCGCAGGATAATGTCTTGGTTGCTATCATGTAGTGTTGTGTGCGGCAACTCTGGTCCACCATACCCACTCACGTGATAATGCGCGAGTCTATCACTGAGATCATAAAAATCATCAACCAGCTGCATGCTATCATCGTTAGAATACACATGATTAAGATCAAACGTCCACTGAGCTTGTGGTGCATCAGCGAAGACCGTGCGCATATCGCTCGGTGTCTGACCAAGATCTTTTGCTCGGTCCATATTCTCGAACGATGCTAGGCTACCAAAAGCGTCTGTCAGCCATCGCCACTGCGCCATACCATCTGGATGAATCGTTATAGCGTGCGCATCAACTCGGTAAATTAATCCTTGGTAATGCAGCAAATCAGCTGCCTGCTGCTGAATCGTTATGTGGCTTGCATGAATAGACCGATACGAAAAATGCTTTATAGCAGCGAATAATCTTTCTTTGTCGCGCTCGGACACATCAACCAATGCCGTGAGGTGCAACTCAACAGCTTCGCAACCAGCATCTAACATGGAGCGCAACAAGCTTAACTGCTGATCGATAGTCTGACTATCACTAATTATGAACGAAAACCCAATTGCATTCATGCAAATCATTATAGATGAGTTCTTGGACTTATTTAATTACTCAGTTAGATGATATTTATGACTACTAAACATGCGGTGAGCTATTAAAAAATACTTGACGCGTCAAGTATTTATCTAGGGGCAGGCATTTATAGTAATACCCTACTTAAAATCTTTGACGGAGACTTGCTCCCATCGCTGGAGGCATACATCGAATATGAAATCGTAAACTTCTCTCACCCCAGATGCTACTTCATTAGCATCCAGCTGATGTAGTTCTGCCAGCGTCAGCCAACGAATGTCAGTTGATTCGCCTGCGGCAACTATGCCAGCTGGCTCTTGATCGGTTATAAAGGCATAGCTTATATCAGAGTGAAAGTGGTCATCGCCAATTGGATGGGTGTTTAGCGCTACGGGATAAGGGTGCATGACAGAAACATCCATACGTTTTATTCGCTCTTTTGGCTGCAGGATAGTCAACTGATCCATATTGTAGCCAGACTCTTCTTGTATCTCGTGGACTACCGCTTGCCACGGTGTTTCGTCTAGCTCTATGTGTCCACCGACTGGCAATAGTTTATTTTGCTTACGATGCAAGTGCAAAAAAGCCCTCGGTGCTGAGCCATCATTTTTTATGATATAGGCAGTGACAGTATGGTCATGTTCTCCAGGAGCGGTATGAATATGTGGCATGGCTACACTATAGCAAAACTTAATGAGCTGCTTTATGGGCTATGACTATCGCCCTCATCACTTCAGTAAAACTGCAAGCTGTCGATCATAAGACTCAAACTGCTGCTCAAAGGGCATAGTGCCATCCACTGTTATGACGAGCTCGCTCGCTACCGGCTCATCAAAGTTATCTGTGTGACGCTCCATAGTTTGTTTCATTTTTTCTTCGCTAAGGCGACGCTGATCAGGGGCTGCGCGCCTTTCCTGACCGCGCCTTAAAGCTAGCTCATACGGAGTTTTGACCCAAACGACAATCGTTATGGCATCGTGCTCATTCGCAAGCTTCTCGAGGCCAACTCGTATACTACGCTTGTTGTGGTGAGCGTCATATATTACTGAGTGACCAGTCCTCAAGATCTGTTCTACCGCATAATCAATCGCGCCAAAGGTTTGGCGGTTGATTCGTTTTTTGTTTGCCTGTTTCTCAATTTCTTCTACTGAGCCATAAAGAGCTATGCGCATTGAGTCGCCATTCAATCTAACAGTATTTGTCTTTTCGGCAAGATTACGAGCAAAATAACTCTTACCTGAGCCGGGGAACCCTAGAAACAAGAGTAGGAATGATTTCTGTGTCATACGTATACACTATAGCAAGAACTAATGATTGAACCGCAAGCCAAACCATGGTGCTAATTCTTGTGAATATATCGTTAATTTTTTGTTGAAGCTAAACTATTGAAACAAATAGAAAAAGTAACACAAAGGTCAAAAAAGTTATCAGGCCAGCAGATTTTAGCGATTGTGTAACTGCACCATTGTTCACGCCCCTTTGACCAAAAACAAAATAGGATATAACAGCAATCAGCACAAATACTGCCATCAAGATAGCCACCCATATTGCAAGTATGAAATATATAGCTTCGTCGCCAAATTCTGGTGTTCCAGCAAAAATCATCCTGCACCAACTATAACAAAATCATTGCTGTAGGCCTTTTCATCAATGTAATGAGTTACTGTCGTGGATATCAAAAAGGCTCTCAACAGGATGGATGCTAGAATTGATGCATAAATATACGAATCGTCTTATTGGTTACCGCAGGCCCACTAATTCTCACCGCGATATTCTTATCCCTGCCGACTAGATATAATATCGTTGTACACAACACTCGTTATTTTGAGAGTTGTCAACGATCAAGCACGAACACGCAAGACCAATGCGAGGCAATCGAACCGCCTACAGTCATCGAGGAGCGCGAGCCATACATCGTAGCCCGCTGGAACAAGATGCAAATCGATAGACAGTTTACGCTAGAGGAAGTGTCAACTCAATGGGCCGATGATGATAGAGGCATAATTAGAGACATGGGGGATGGCTTCTTGGTGCTCATGAGAATAATAATAACGCTACTGATGCTCACCTTGATCTTTCTGCTGCCTATCTACTCGCTAGTGAAAGCATTTAAGCTGGAGGGATCGGAACGGGTTGGATGGGTCTGCTTAATTATCTTTACCGCTCCAATAGGACCAATCATCTTTTTGCTGATAAGGCCTGATAAAACCAAGAAATAAGACACCGGTCATAGCAATCCGTACAAATGCCGCCAGCAAGATAGCCGCCCATATTGCGAGCATAAAATATATCATTTCATCACCAAACTCTGGCGCTTCAGCAAATATCATCATGAAGCCACTATAACAAAAGCTCTAGAACGATTTATACTGGCACTTTAAGTTATTTATTGAAGGATAGTTGCTGTTCGGGCCAGTTAATGCCATCTTGTGGTTCGTCGAGGGTTCGAGGGCCACCGTACTTTTTGTTGCAACTATATATCTAAAGAACGACTATTTTAATCAAGTATCTTTTTTGAACTGGAAGTACGCTAGACCCCACAGTAATTGTGCAACCAAAAAATATGGAATCGCGAATGATGTGGCTGCACCCAGAAAGAATCCCACGCCGTATAGACGTGCTGCGGTTAGTTCGCTATCTAAGATTTTTATAGTTTCATTCTTGGTATTGAAACGTTTCCCGATGAATACACTTTTAATAAAGCCAATTATCATGAACGGGAAGGAAAATGGATTAATGCTTCCACCTGCATTAACGGCCGACATGTCGCCGATGCCGTAGTAAAACTGAGGATTTTCTCGAATAGCTTTGGATAAACGAGAACGCTTTTCGTTTATTCCTGCAAAAATATGTCCTATACCCCAAGCCAAATATGATAGAGCTGCTAAATAACTGAGTAGCTCGGTATTGTCGTTAATAATAAAATTTGTATATATAACTGACAGGGCAGTAAAGAAGTTTACAGCAGAAAGGATGCCGAAAGAAACGCCCTTTGTTTTTTTATTGTTAACTTCATTGATGCGGGAATAGGTAATTGCTGTTACTAGCAATATATTAAGCGAGATCGCTACTATTTCTGCTGTACCAAACGCCAAGACAGTATTCCCACAAGCTAGTAATAGTGCAGGATGTAGGATGACTTTCTTAATCTTCATTGCCTAATGGTAGCAGAATAACAGAAAATAGATTAATTTCTGTGTCATGCATAGGCGGTGTGGAGGGCCACCGTACTTCTTGTTGCAACCAAATTTCGTCAGTCCAGCTTGTCAGGTGCTAAAATATTGGCATGAAAATTGTACTAGCTTCACAGGGATTCACAACAAGCGAAATTGCTGAAAAAACTGCGAGTTTAGCAGGGAAACCTTTGAGTCAGCTGAACATTGCGATTATAAACGAAGCCTATGTCACTATTGATGAGGGGAGAGATCAAAAGTGGATGATAAACGAGCTTTCGCAAATAGCTAAATATGCAAAAGGTACTATTGCTTTTGTAAACTTGCGAGCTTACAACGCTGCTGAGTTAAAAAAACGCATAGATTTTGCAGACATTATTTACATTGTTGGCGGTAAACAAATAATCTTGCCAAAATTATTTAAGCAAACAGGATTCGATGAAATTCTAGTCGAAGCAACAAAAGAAAAAGTTATATTTGGAACCTCGGCTGGTGCAAATGTACTTGGAAAGCAAATTGAAGACAAAAAATACTGGAAAGATCAATACGGCTCATACGAAGAATTTTTAACTGAACCTTCGTTAGGATTGGTTGAATTTAATATACTTCCACATTTTGAAAGAGAAGATCATCCAAAAAGAAATAAA
>PXBV01000135.1 GCA_003565575.1 Psychroflexus sp.
GAATCCTGAGCAAATTTCATCATCAAAAACTCATAAGCATCTCCTAACAAATCATCATCTTCCGCTCGGTTATGGCTAAAATCTAAAGCGGGTTCTTCAAAAATAGCAACCAGTTTACTCAGTTTTTCAACCAATTCTTTTCCTTTGCCTAGCTTATCTTCGTCATTGAAATCTGCCATTTTAGACAACATATCGAAGCCGTTTTCTCTATCGATAGGTGCAAGAATATGCTTATTGATGTAATCACCAATATCTTCTTTTCCTTTCATTTTGACCAAGTCGTTAAAACTTGCTCCTTCTGGAATGCTTATTAGCGCATCCTCATCGTCTGCATATGTATTTTATAAATAAAAGCGGAAGGATGTAATCTTTGTATTGAGAAGCATCCATGCCTCCTCGAAGTTCATCGCAACTTTTCCAAAGCGATGCGTATAATTCTGAATTTTTTATGGCCATAAACGTGGAGTATAGTCTAGTTGAGTTTTCTGAAACAATAAATTCGAATATAAGACTTACTTTAAAATTTATGACTACATTTATTAGTTTAGAGATTCATTTTTTAAGAAAACGCTATTTGGCATCAAAGCCTTTTATTTTTCTCACGCTACTATAACAGAAGGCAAAGGAATGAGGAAGATGACATTAGTTTTTACTCCACAAAACCTCGATTTTGACAAAAACTAGTATTTCTTTGTATATTCAGTTTAACCCATGCTTTTGATATGAGTAGTATGAAAATCAATTATACCATAACCACCGACTCTACCTTGCTAGACCAGCAAAATGCCATCACTCCTGAATTAAGGCCAAAACTAAAACGCTTTCATCACATGGCTTTAGAAGGAAAAGCATCAAGCATTCCAAAACTTAAGAAAGCGATTGAAGACTATCCTGATAATCCACAGTTGAAAAATTACTTATCTGTGTTGTATGGTAAATTGAATGACTTAGAGAGTATGTATGAGGCCAATAGGCGGCTTATAGCAGAACATCCAGATTATCTATTTGGGAAACTCAATCTAGCCAACGAGTATTACTTAAAAAAAGAATACCCTAAAATAGCTGAGGTTCTAGGGGAAGAGATGGAATTACAAGCCCTTTATCCAGACCGCGACACTTTTCATTTAGACGAGGTGATTGGTTTCTATAAGTTTGCTGTCCTTTATTTCTTAGGTATCGGAGAGCTAAAACAAGCTGAAATGCGTTTCGATATTTTGGAAGAAGTAGATGCTGATGATTTAGAATTTGTGGAGCATCAACTTTTTGCTACCCGATTGAAATTCGCCAGTCAAGTTTTTGAAGAGGCTCAAAAGAATAAAATAAGCGTAGAAACTAGACCTGAAGAATTAAAATCGAATAGCAAAGCTCCGCAGTTTAATCACAAAGAAATAGAATGGCTTTATACCAACGGACTTTATATGGGTGAGGAAAAACTCAACCATATCCTGTCTTTACCCAAAGATACGCTTGTACAAGATTTGGAGAGGGTTCTACAAGATAGCATTGACCGGTATGCCTATTTTGAAGAGTTATTTGTTGACAACGGATGGGAAGAAGAAACCTCTTGTTTTGTGGTTCACGCTATTTTTCTTTTAGGAGAGCTTCAAGCTGAAGAAAGTTTGGAAGCGGTCTTCAAAACCTTAAGTCAGTCAGAAGATTATATCGACCTTTATTTTGGGGACTTCATAACAGTATTATGGGAACCCCTGTACAAAATCGCTTTCAATACCTTGGAAGATTGCAAACAGTTTATGTTTCAACCAGGAGTCTACACCCATTCACGTTGTAATATTATAGACATGGTCGAACAGATTGCTTTACACCATCCTGAAAGGCGAAGTGAAGTTTTAGACTGGTTTGCAGATGTAATTCAATTTTACCTGAACAGTTCTTTAGAAGATAATGTAATTGATAGCGATTTGATAGGCTTGATGCTTTGGAGTTTATCGGATATTAAAACCACCGAATTATTGCCAGAAATCGAAAAGTTATATGAAAGCGGTTTGGTTTCGGAGGGTATTTGTGGAGATTGGGAAGAGATCAAGGAGGCGTTTAAAGAACCTGAAAAACACAACAAACAAAGAGAAATACTATCCATAGCAGATCGTTATCAACAAATTACCTCAACTTGGGCTGGCTATACTGAAGATGAAGACGTTTCTGAGTTGGGTGATGGTAATTTTTTAGAAGATTTAGGGTATTTTGATGATGATTTTGAACCTACAGAAACCTTCATAAAACCCGAGCCTAAAATTGGACGGAATGAACTTTGCCCTTGTGGTAGCGGAAAAAAATACAAAAAGTGTTGTTTGCTGAAGTAAATAGAACCTCTGAATTTGAAGAATTAATAATAACCTAGAGTAAATTTTCACCAAATTTGATGGCATTATATCAAACTCATAACATGTGGTGTACGTTTAATCTTTGTTTACATATTGAAATTGTGTTTTTAATGGAACCCCATAATGAGACTCTAGTTCGCTTTTAATTTTTAGATAAAATTCTGTATCTGGTGGAACTGGAAAAGTTTGCCAGAATTCTTCGTTATATGAAATGTCAACGTCTCCCATATCTTTTCCAAACCCGCCATAATTTTTAACGTCAAATTTCTTTTTATCCTCTTCAATTCCTAAAACAAAAATTTCATGCCTATAAGCCAATTTAAAATGTTCAGGAATAGGTTTGTTGGCATATTTCAATGTTTTTTTGAGACTTTCATCAGGAACTTTTCTTGTTTTAAATTCTCTATTGTGGTAACTCAAGTATAATTTTCCTTCCTTATTTTTTTTGTAGACAAAGACAGCATTACTTTGAGAGTTTTCAATTTTATATATTTTATAGGTATCCATTCCTATATACAAGCGCAATGTTTTTTTATCAGACCTCCCTTCAAAAATCAACACGTCTTCACCGTCGTAATAAGAATCGCCTACTCTTGACCATTTGTAATCCTCTATTCTTAAGCCACCCCTTAACGGATTGTGGTCTAGCATAAAATTGATGGCATGTTGATGCTGTTTCATTTTTACTATTCTATAGTCAGCAGATTTCCTTCCTTCATTGACTTCAATTTTTCGCAAACTGCCAGAAGGCCCTTTGTCTATTACTTTTAAATAATGTTCTACAAAAAATCTTGATTCGTTGTCTTCTACTGATGCTCTTCTATAAAGTAAGTTTAGCTGATGGCGATTACTTACTGTATTTTGTTTCAGGTATTTTAAACTACGTTCCACATATTCAATATCATTTAAAACAGTGACAGCAGATAACTCTGTTATTTGTTCTTCTAAAATGATGGTCTCTGTATCTTTAGAAAGGTAGTCTTTGGTAGCTATCTTATAAGTTTTATATCCTAAACTTGATATTTCAATTGTGTCATTTAGGTTTTCAGTTGAAATAAGCAATAGAAATTTCCCTTCATCATTACTTAGGGTTCCAATATATTTTTCGGGAATAGTAATTGCTGCATAAGGAATTGTATTATCAAAACTATCTATTACACGCCCCTTTAATTCTATGTCTTTTTGTTGTGAATTGGCTGACAAACAAAACAATGATAAAAAAACAAAGATTAATCCCTTTTCAAAAAAATATTTCATAGGCTCGAATGTATTATAGTTAAAAATCGTGTCAAGGTATGCCTATCTTTCAACACGACAAAAATTCCAAATTAAATTTTTGGAAGACTATTTAAAATTCCTTGTGCATCTTGTCATACTTCTATTCGTCTTAGGCGCTTGTTCGTTCTCTGGAGGAGACACTGGTTCGAGTCTTCATGTATTCCCTAGAATCAAGAGCTGTGATTTTTAAAATAAGATGCTTCCCTTCCAATGGCATAGGCTAGGGTTCCAAATGCATAAGCAAGAATATCCCAGTAGTCTGCTGTAAATTTTTCATTAATTAATGGAAGCTTGCAATTCTATTCATTAAAAATTAATAGTAATAAGGTAAACGATCGCGTAAAGGATTTTACTTATTTTTTGCTATAAAGAGTTAATTTCATTAAAATACGCCGATTGTGATGAAATTCATAACCCGAAGGACACAGATTCGCGTCTAGCCTGCCTGTTCTAGGAAGGCAGGTTCCATCCGCTATTTTAAAGCTTCATATCCTTATGAGGCTTTTTTATTAGGTTCTAGGTGGGTTTGTGATCCACACCTTAACAATATTCACCTTAGTTTCAGATTATATATCATATTCAGAATTCTTTTAGCCTAATAAATTGATTTTAAAAAAGTTGCTAAATTGATATTTTTTTATTAGTTTTAACAAGATTTGAATGTTAAATTGTGAAATAAATCAATAACCATGTGTCAAATTGCTTCCAAAAACTATGGTATTAAGATTAATTCTATAGGCACTGCCTTGCCATCTGCTGCAGTTTTATTAGCGAAAAGTTTGGAAGTTTCTCAAGACATTGTCACTCAATCTATCTATACAGCACCTGCTCAACTTTTTTCAGAATTGGATAAATCTACAGCTACAAAAGCAAATGAAGTATTGTCTAAGCTAGGATTTGACGTAGAGATAACAGATGAGGCTGTTTCCAAAATCGAAAAGCCTGCTCTTTATGATGTGGCTGTTCACCTTACTTCTCCTTTGGATTTGCCTAAAATAACTGAAGGAATTTCTGCTTTTATTGGGGTAAGTCAAGAGAAAGCCAATAAAATGCTCATGAGTTTTCCTCCATTAGTGCTTGGCGGAGTTTCGATAGCTAC
>PXBV01000314.1 GCA_003565575.1 Psychroflexus sp.
ATAATTAAATGTCTTTTTATGAAACGAGTTTTAATAGTGTTCAGTTTAATCATCTTTAGCTGTTCTCAAGACGATGAAGCTAAAACCAACTATTCTGGAGAATGCGATTTCGAAACCACAATAAGTGCTTCTCGTTTTGCCAATACCACAAGCGACCAATTTAAAATGAATAGTTTAGCAATGGAAGGGGATTGCTTGAAAATCAACTTTGGTGCTAGTGGATGTAGTAGAGAAACTTGGGAAATTGAATTAATCGATTCTGGAGCAGTTTTAGAATCGAACCCACCACAAAGAAATGTAAAGCTTATTCTAAAAAACAATGAATCATGTCAAGCTTATCTTAGTAAAGAGGTAAGCTTTGATGTGTCTAGCTTAAGGGTTGATGGAAATGAAGTTATTTTGAATCTTACAGAAACAGGTGAAACTATTTTGTATAGGTATTGATTCTTGGGTTAGTTCTTGATGGGTTTTAAAAAGAAAACCGCCCTGGAATATGGCGGTTTAAATTTAGATCATTAATTATTACAGAGACTCATAGCCCATGTTATAAAAGGTAAATGCAAAAATATCTGCGTATTCTTGTATAATTTTAGACGTTGGTTTTCCAGCGCCATGTCCGGCGTCAGTTTCAATTCTAATTAAAGTTGGATTGTTACCAGACTGCTTGCTTTGGAGTTCTGCAGCAAATTTAAAACTATGCGCTGGCACTACTCTATCGTCATGATCTCCTGTAGTTACCAAAGTAGCAGGATACGCCGTGCCTTCATTGATATTGTGTAAAGGCGAATAACCTTTTAAGTATTCAAACATTTCAGAATCATCTTCAGACGTTCCATAATCATAAGCCCAGCCAGCACCCGAAGTAAAGGTGTGATAGCGTAGCATGTCCAGAACACCAACTGCTGGAAGAGCCACCTGGATTAAGTCTGGACGTTGCGTCATGGTAGCGCCAACAAGAAGGCCTCCATTAGAGCCACCCCTTATGGCAAGCTTTTTTGAAGACGTATAATTTTCATCAATTAAATATTCCGCAGCAGCAATAAAATCATCAAAGACATTCTGTTTTTTGGTTTTAATCCCTGCATTATGCCATTCTTTTCCATATTCTCCACCTCCACGTAAATTGGCAACGGCATAAACGCCGCCATTTTCTAGCCATACCGTATTGGCAGTACTAAAAGAAGGCGTTAACGAAATATTGAAGCCTCCGTAACCGTATAGCATAGTAGGATTTTCACCATTCAATTTTAGTCCTTTTTTGTGAGTAATAATCATTGGGATTTCTGTACCATCTTTGGAAGTGTAAAACACTTGCTTGCTCTCATAAGCTTCGGTATCAAAATCTACATCAGGTTTTACATAAATTTTAGACTGTCCACTTTCCGGATTGAATTTGTAAATGGTGCCTGGAGTTGTATAGTTAGTAAAAGAAAAGTAAAGTGCTTCACTATCCTTTTTTCCGCCAAAGCCGCCTACAGAGCCAACACCTGGCAACTCAACTTCTCTCAAAAGATTTCCATCATAATCATATTGTTTTACCTGAGAAATAGCATCCACCATATACTTGGCAAAGAAAAAACCAGCTCCAGTAGATGGAGAAAGCACATGTTCGGTTTCTGGAATAAAATCTTCCCAATTGTCTGGCTTTGGGGCTGAAGCATTTACACTCACAATTTTCTTGTTGGGGGCGTCCTTATCTGTGACAATAAATAGCTTGTCCCCATCATTCTCTATCACGTAAGCATCATTGTCGTAATTATCAAGAATGTCTACAAATTCAGAATCGGACTGGGTAAGGTCTTTTATCATCAATCGGTTACCAGAAGTCGACTTAGATGCAGAGACTATTAAGTAGTGGTTATCTTCCGTAACACTACCAGAAACATACCTGTGTTTTTCGTCTTCAGTGCCTCCGTATATTAAGACATCATCAGCTTGAGAGGTGCCCAATTGATGGTAATAAAGCTTGTGTTGATCAGTTTTAGCAGAAAGCTCACTACCTTCTGGCTTATCATAACTCGAGTAAAAAAAGCCTTCATTGGCTTTCCAAGACACCCCACTAAATTTTACATCTACAAGCGTATCTCCCTTTTGGGTTTTAGTTTCAGCATCTAGAATAATAATTTTCCTCCAGTCGCTACCGCCTTCAGAAATAGAATAGGCTAAAAGTTTACCATCTTCAGTAAAGCTCATCCCCGCAAGTGAAGTGGTTCCATCTTCACTAAAGGTATTGGGATCCAGAAACACCTCGGCGTCCTCTGGACTTTCTTCATTTTTATAACGGTAGTATACGTATTGATTTTGAAGCCCGTCATTTTTTGAAAAATAAGTGTATTCGCCACGTTTAAAAGGCGCACCTATTTTTTCATAATTCCACACTTCAGATAAGCGTTCTTTTAAGAAACTCCGGTATGGGATGTTTTCAAGATAACCAAAGGTCAAGTCATTTTGAGCTTTTACCCAATCCCCTGTTTCATCACTACGGTCGTCCTCCAACCAGCGGTAGGGATCTTTCACATCAGTATCAAAATAGGAGTCTACGGTATCTACTTGTTTAGTTTCTGGATACGTCAAAGCGATTTCATTTTTAGGATTATCCTTACAAGAGCTTAGCAAAGCCATAGCAGCAATAGGCAATATAATAGGTTTCATAAGATAATTTTTATGAGGTAAATATAAAGAATCTTAAGCGTTTAAGCTTTTTTAATTTCTTCTGAATTTAATACAGGTCATACGAAACCCTATTTTTTATTTCAGACTTAAAACTAACCCACATGAGCGAGAGCACACCGGAAAATCAGCTAAACTGTGCCACAACTAAAACGCCTGCCGTAATAGCAAGCGTTTTTGATTGTTTTAAATTGATTTTGATTAATGCCGACTGAATTTTACGGTTTGAATCTAACCTAAATTCAGGGTAACAAGTCAAAAATTATAAATTCATAAAGAAGGCTAATTTGTAGAAATCGTTAGGAGCAAATCCGTCGCTAACAAGATTTCCACCAAAAGAAAATCTTAATCCAGCATTTCCTTTGGCCATCTGAACGTATGGGCCTAACCACTGATATCCATCAGCTCTGTCTAAACTTCCCCCACCATTGGTGTCTCCACCAGAAAGGTATAATTCTTCAAAGTGAGCACCAATAGACAAGAAAGAACCGGCTTTAAATCCAAGATTAGCCCAATAGTGTACATAGTTGTTGGTTGAATCTCCTACCTCAGTATTGTTAGACAAAGCACCATAGTAGCCAAAGTAAAATTCACCTTCCATACTATCAGTGTCATACCCTATGGTTAAGTTAGGCACAATACCGTCACCTACAATACCTTCTTGGGCGGCACCACTAGAAAGCAAGCTACCCATAGTAAAACCTATTTGTGGGTTGATGTCAAAGTCTCCTACAGTTTTATTATACCCAATACCAAACTCTGTCCATTCTCCCCAAGCGCTACCTGTACCTGCACCCCACTGGATACCATAAGCCGTAAAAGCATCGGTTTCTGATAAAGCATAACTGAAAGTCATCATAGGAGCAAAACCAAAGAATGCATCTAAGTTAAGACTTAAACCTACATCAATTTTATCATCAGCAGAATCTTGTGCGTAAGACGAAAAAACGAATACAGATAAACAAAGGGTCAAAATAATTCTTTTCATAATTTAAGTTTTAATTTGTTTTACATGCCAAATGTATAAAAATATTGATATAAAATACATAAACCCCTACTTCTAATAGGGTGTATGTTTAATTATTAAACAAATACCAAATATACCCCCCTTAATTTTGAGGGTCTATAAAAATAACATTGATTTTTTATGTATATGAATGAAATCAGGAAAAAACAAATTCAAACTTTAACATTTTAAAACTCTTTATTATGTTAAAATTTCCCTTTATCAACTGATATTTTTATTTTTTAACACTTTTAATAACTTAAAATGAATCAATGTTGATAAAAATTAGCTTCTGTTAAAAACAAAAAAACACCTTATGGTATGACCAAAAGGTGTTTTTGCTATGGGCTTAATTTAAGCCTATACTCAAATAAGGAATTTAAGACTTAAACCGGGTGTCTAATAAGTATTCTGCGATTTGCACTGCATTAGTAGCGGCTCCTTTTCTTAAATTATCAGCTACAACCCACATGTTGATGGCATTATCTCTTGTAAAGTCTCTTCTAATTCTTCCTATAAAGACATCATTTTTACCTTCAGCATAAATCGGCATAGGATAAGTATTGACTTCTGGATTATCTTGAAGGGTAATACCAGGAGTTTCACTCAAGATTTTTTTAACGTCCTCTACTTCGTAAGCAGATTTGAATTCGATATTCACAGATTCTGAGTGACCTCCCACCACAGGGATTCTTACCGCTGTAGCTGCCACCTTAATACTGTCATCAGACAATATCTTTTTGGTCTCATTGGTCAGTTTCATCTCTTCTTTGGTATAATCGTTTTCCAAAAACACATCACAGTGTGGAATGGCGTTTTTATGAATTGGGTAAGGGTACGCCATTTCACCAGTTTTACCTGCATATTCATTTTCCAATTGTTGTACCGCCTTCACACCAGTTCCTGTAATGGACTGATA
>PXBV01000210.1 GCA_003565575.1 Psychroflexus sp.
CCTTTCATTAAAGCGACGTGACCTGGAAAACTACAGATAAAGTCATAGTTTCCTTTTTCTGGAGCGTCAAAAGTGATTTCTGTTTTTTCTCCTCCACCAAGCATTTTGGTATGAACAATAATAGCATCACTCCCTTCTGGGATGTAATCGTTTTCCTTATAATCTACAGCTTCTTGTCCAAATTCTTGGACGTTGGTGCCTTGCTTAAGGAGAACAAAATTGTGTCCCATAGTTTCTTTAGACATTTTACCAACATGCTCTAAAGTTAAAACCACTTTATCTCCAGCGGTAACCCTAATTTCGCTTTTATTAAATTTCATTTGGTCACTGCCTGTCAAGTAAACTTTGGTAACCCCTTCTTCTTTCTCTTCTTTAGCTGTTTCTGTTTTGTTGAGTTTTAAAGAATTATCTTTTTTCTCTTCTTTTTTTGCATCTCCACCACAACTTGCTAATAGTGCAACGGTTAGCAGTGACATTAGTATCTTTTTCATAAGCTTTCCTTTAAATTTAAATTATCGTTTTTCTAAGGGAACTAACTCTCTGTGAGTTGGTCCTGTGTAGACTTGTCTAGGTCTTCCAATTGGCTCTTTTTGAAGGCGCATTTCTCTCCATTGAGCAATCCATCCAGGTAGTCTACCTAATGCAAACATTACTGTAAACATATTGGTTGGAATCTCTAAGGCTCTATAAATAATTCCAGAATAAAAATCTACATTAGGGTATAGCTTTCTTTTTACGAAATAATCATCTTCAAGTGCTTCTTTTTCAAGACCTTTTGCTATATCTAAAACAGGATCTTGCACACCTAAGTTTCCTAAAACCTCATCAGCAGATTTTTTAATGATTTTTGCGCGAGGATCAAAGTTTTTATAAACTCTATGTCCAAATCCCATTAATCTAAAAGGATCATTTTTATCTTTAGCCTTAGCCATGTATTTTTTAGTATCACCACCATCTTCCTTAATTGCTTCAAGCATATCAATAACAGCTTGATTAGCACCTCCATGGAGTGGCCCCCATAACGCAGAAACTCCAGCAGCAATTGAAGCAAATAAACCAGCATGAGATGAACCTACAATTCTTACAGTTGATGTAGAACAATTCTGTTCGTGGTCTGCGTGAAGGATAAGTAATTTGTTTAAGGCAGATGAGACAATAGGGTCAACTTTATAATCTTGATTTGGCTTTTTAAACATCATCTTAAGAATGTTTTCAACATAGCCTAAACTATCATCACCATAGTCAAAAGGCTGCCCTTTTGATTTCCTTAAAGCCCATGCACAAATAACAGGGAACTTAGCCAGCAATTTTACTATAGCTTGATACATGTCCTCTTTTGATTCTACATTTACAGAAGAGGGATTAAACGCGATTAAAGCACTTGTCAGAGATGATACCACTCCCATAGGATGAGCAGTTTTTGGAAACCCATCTAAAATTTTTTTTACTTCTTCGTCTACGTGAGATTCACTTTTTATATCAGAATGAAATTGATCTAATTCGGATTGTGATGGTAAATCTCCGAATATCAAAAGATAAGCTACTTCAAGAAAAGATGCTTTTTCAGCTAAATCTTCGATAGCGTAGCCTCTGTATCTTAAAACTCCTTTTTCACCATCTAAAAAAGTTATAGCACTTTCACAAGATCCAGTATTTTTGAATCCTCTATCCAAGGTAATTAATCCCTCTGTAGATCCTCTTAATTTCGAAATATCTATTGCATATTCATTTTCACTTCCTTTAATAACTGGAAAAGAGTAATCCTTTCCATCAAAATTTATTTTAGCCTCCATATATGTGTTATGTTATTTTTGTTGTGTTCCAAATTTACAAAAAACCGTGTTAAAAAAGCGTTAACGAACTGCATCTAGCACCCATTAACGCTTAAGTTTAAGTTAATTTAATAAGAATAAAAATATTTATTTTTTTATCTTGAAAGCATCCAATTTTGGGAAGTAAGCATTATCTCCTAGTTCTTCTTCAATTCTTAATAACTGATTGTATTTAGCCATACGGTCACTTCTTGAGGCAGAACCAGTCTTGATTTGGCCAGTAGAAAGTGCTACAGCTAAATCTGCAATGGTGTTATCTTCAGTTTCACCAGACCTATGAGACATTACAGAAGTATAACCAGCATTATGTGCTAAATTTACAGCTGCAATTGTTTCTGAAAGTGTTCCAATTTGATTTACTTTAATCAAAATTGAGTTCGCAATAGTATTACTGATTCCTTTTTGTAAACGCTTTACATTGGTAACAAACAAATCATCTCCAACAAGCTGAACTTTATCACCAATTTTTTCTGTCAAAATTTTCCATCCATCCCAATCATCTTCATCCATACCATCTTCAATAGAAATGATTGGGTATTTTTCTGAAAGTTCAGCTAAATAACTTGCTTGTTCTTCAGATGACATAGTTTTAGCGCCATCGCCTTCAAACTTTTTATAATTGTATTTTCCATCTTCATAAAACTCTGCAGCTGCACAATCTAAAGCAATCATAACTTCGTCACCAAATTTATAGCCTGCATTTTCTACAGCTAATTTAATAGAGTCCAGCGCATCCTCTGTTCCATCTAGTGTTGGAGCAAAACCACCTTCATCACCTACAGCTGTGCTTAAACCTCTATCCTTAAGCACTTTTTTAAGATGGTGAAAAATCTCAGTTCCCATCTTCAATGCATGAGAAAAACTCTCCGCTTTTACAGGCATAACCATAAACTCCTGAAAAGCGATTGGAGCATCACTATGAGACCCTCCATTTATGATATTCATCATAGGAATAGGAAGTGTATTAGTAGAAACTCCACCTATGTATCTATATAAAGGAAGATTCAACTCATTGGCTGCTGCCTTAGCCGCCGCCAATGAAACACCTAAAATGGCATTAGCTCCAAGCTTAGATTTGTTTTCGGTTCCATCAAGATCAATCATAATTTGATCAATTTCAGACTGTTCAAATACTGAAATGCCAAGTAATTTATCAGCAATGGTTGTGTTTACATTTTGAACTGCCTTTGAAACGCCTTTACCCATGTAATCTTTACCACCGTCTCTAAGCTCTACAGCTTCATGAACTCCAGTAGAAGCGCCAGAAGGTACAGCAAACCTTCCTAATGTTCCCATTTCTGTAATTACATCAACCTCTAATGCTGGGTTGCCCCTAGAATCAAATATTTGTCTAGCGTGGATGTCTAAAATTGCACTCATTTTTATTATAATTTAATGTTCGATGCAATTTACAAAAATAAACCGTGTATGTCTCAATTTTAAAAATTGGTTAAGTTTCTAAATCGTTTTAGCTAATTAAAAATCAAACACATAAGAAAGCACCACTTTATATCACTCTAATTTATCGCCCACCTAACCATCATAAAACGTGACCTAACATATGATTTTTAATAAACTTAATTGCTGATTTCCTTATAAGGTTGGTATTAAAACTGAAAATATGATATCAATCTAAAACCAGAACTTAAGTTTTCTCGTAAGTAAATCAAACATAAAAATTATATACCATGAAAAATTTAAAAATGAAAATTGTTTTCGCATTGGCAATCTTGACATCAACCTTTTGCTTAGGGAAAAATAAAATGGTTGGCGGCGCAGAAATGTATCCCACAAAGACTATAGTACAGAACGCCTTAAACTCTAAGGATCACACCACCTTAGTTGCGGCTGTAAAAGCATCAGAATTAGTAGAAGCATTATCTAGCGAAGGGCCATTTACTGTATTTGCACCCGTAAATAGTGCCTTTGAAGCACTGCCAGAAGGTACAGTTGAAACTTTACTCAAGCCTGAAAATAAAGAGCAACTGCAGGCGGTGTTAACATACCATGTAATATCAGGCAAATTGAATGCAAAGGATGTTGTATCTGCAATCAAAAAAGGTGGTGGCAAAGCAGAACTTAAAACGCTAAGCGGCGGTGTGATTACCTTAATGCTAGATGGCGATAAAGTTCAAATAAAAGACTCTAAGTCAAATATTTCCACCGTAACTATTGCTGATGTTGAACAATCCAATGGGGTCATCCATGTAATTGACCATGTACTTTTACCTTAATTAAAAGCACTAATAAAAAAAGTGGGGTAAAACCCACTTTTTCTTATGCCTTTTGTTTATGTTTAGACATCATTTCATAAAAATCATCAAACAAATAGGTGGCATCATTGGGTCCAGGGCCTGCTTCAGGGTGATATTGTACTGAAAAACAAGGTTTATTAATAAGACTTATGCCAGCCACAGAATTATCATTCAGATGTATATGAGTTATTTCAACTAAATCATTTGATAAAGTTGATTCTTTATCAATCGTAAATCCATGGTTTTGTGAAGTTATTTCACTTTTTCCTGTTTTTAGGTTCTGAATGGGGTGATTAATTCCTCTATGGCCATTATGCATTTTTAAGGTTGGAATTCCAACCGATAAGGCAATGATTTGATGTCCTAGACAAATTCCAAATGTGGGAATCTCATAATCAATGCATTTTTTCGCTAAATCAATTACAGACTCTAAAGGCTCAGGGTCTCCAGGGCCATTAGAAATTAAAATCCCTGTAGGATTCCATTTTAACAAGTCTTCAAAAGTGGAATTGTATGGGAAAACTTTTAAAAAGCCACCCCGCTCAGTGAGTCTTCTTAAGATATTTTGTTTGACTCCTAAATCTAAAACAGCGATTCTATGTTCAGACAATTTATCTCCTAAGGTATAGGCTTTTTGAGTAGAAACTCTTGAAGCCAACTCAAGACCTTTCATTGATGGATGTGACTTCAATTGAGACTGCAAAGCATTTAAATCTTCAATTTCTGTTGACATAATAGCGTTCATGGCACCATTTTTTCTGATATGAGAAACAAGAGCTCTAGTGTCTACATCAAAAATTACGGGCAATTGTGCATCAATTAAGAAATCTTCTAAAGTCCCGTGGGCATTAGCACGAGATGGTGAAAAGGAAAAGTTTTTACAAATCAAGCCAGATATTTTTACAGAATTAGATTCACTTTCTTCAGAGTTGATGCCATAATTTCCAATATGAGCATTGGTTGTTACCATAATTTGACCAAAGTAGGATGGATCTGTAAATATTTCTTGGTAGCCAGTCATCCCAGTATTAAAACAGATTTCTCCTAATTTATTAGTTAGAAATGGTTTTGTAGCCTTACCATAAAACACTGTACCGTCTTCAAGCATAAGCACTGCAGGGATTTTTTGATTGTATTTCATCTGTATTTATTAATTATGAAAGTCCTTACTATAATTAGTGTATAAATATAAAAAAAGGGATAAACTAGTGAAAGTTTACCCCTTTTAATATTAAATAAATTCGTATTAAGCCTCATCTGATTTAACTTCAGTGTCATTAGAAGTATCAACTTGATCCTCAGTCTTAACTTTCTTACCAGCTCTTCTGGTAGATTTTTTCTTGGCTTGTTTCTTGCCAGGAGTGTAAACATCATTGAAATCAACAAGTTCTATCATTGCCATCTCTGCGGCATCTCCAAGTCTGTTACCAAGTTTAATTACACGAGTGTAACCTCCTGGTCGATCTCCCACTTTAGGAGCAACTTCTCTAAAGAGTTCAGCTACCATATACTTATCCTTAAGCTTAGAAAACACCAATCTGCGGTTGTGTGTGGTATCTAGCTTAGATTTAGTAATCAAGGGCTCAATAAAAACCCTTAAGGCTTTAGCTTTAGCTAAAGTAGTGTTGATTCTTTTATGTTCAATTAGGGAACAAGCCATGTTAGAAAGCATTGCTTTTCTGTGTGAGGACGTTCTCCCTAGGTGATTAAATTTCTTTCTATGTCTCATAATTAAAGTATTTTGAGCTTAACAAAGCTAGTCTTTGTCAAGTTTATATTTAGAGAGGTCCATTCCAAAATCAAGACCTTTATTTTCTACGAGTTCTTCTAGTTCTGTAAGTGACTTTTTACCAAAGTTTCTAAACTTCATGAGGTCGCTTTTGTTATGCGAAACCAAATCTCCTAAGGTTTCAACTTCAGCAGCTTTCAAACAGTTAAGAGCTCTAACAGATAGGTCTAAATCTACAAGTTTAGTTTTCAGCAGTTGTCTCATGTGTAAAGATTCCTCATCGTAAGTTTCGGCTTGAGACATTTCTTCGGTTTCTAATGTTATTCTCTCATCAGAAAACAACATGAAATGATGAATTAAAGTCTTAGCTGCTTCAGTAAGAGCGTCTTTTGGGTGAATTGAGCCATCGCCACTAATTTCGAAAACAAGCTTTTCATAATCTGTCTTTTGCTCTACCCTAAAGTTTTCAATGCTATACTTTACGTTTTTGATTGGAGTAAACACAGAATCAGTAAAAATTGTACCAATAGGAGCTTTAGCTGTTTTATTTTCTTCAGCAGGAACATAACCCCTTCCCTTTTGTATATTAAGCTCAAGGTTAAGAGAAACTTTTTTATCCATGGTACATATTTCTAAATCAGGATTCAAAATATCAAAACCTGTGAGGTATTTTTGAAAATCACCTGCAGTCATTTTTTCGTTACCAGAAAAAGAAATAGAAACCGTTTCATTGTCAACATCTTCTGCTCTCTTTTTAAATCTGATTTGTTTTAGATTTAAAATGATTTCTGTAACATCTTCAACAACTCCTTCTATAGAAGAAAACTCATGATCTACACCTTCTATCCTTACAGAAGTGATTGCAAAACCTTCCAATGAAGAAAGAAGCACTCTTCGCAAAGCGTTACCTACTGTTAAACCGTATCCTGGTTCCAATGGTCTAAATTCGAAAGTGCCCTCAAAATCGGTTGATTCGATCATGATAACTTTATCGGGCTTTTGAAAATTAAATAATGCCATAAATTTGAGTGTTGTCAGTTATTATTTAGAGTACAATTCAACTATAAATTGCTCATTGATTTTCTCAGGAATTTGAGAACGTTCTGGAACTTTCACAAAAGTACCTTGCATTTTTTCACTATTCCAAGACATCCATTCAAAAACAGATTTGTTGTTTGAAAGTGATTCTTGGATAACATTTAGAGATTTTGATTTTTCTCTAATTCCAACAACATCGTTAGGTTTAATTTGGTAAGAAGGTATATTTACAAGCTCTCCATTGACGGTAATATGCTTGTGAGAAACTAGTTGTCTTGCTGCGCTTCTAGAAGGTGCAATACCAAGTCTGAAAACGACATTATCTAATCTTGATTCACACAATTGTAATAAAATCTCACCTGTGATTCCATTAGATCTGTTTGCTTTGTTAAACATATTACGGAATTGCTTTTCTAAAATACCATAGGTATATTTAGCTTTTTGCTTTTCCATGAGCTGCACAGCATATTCAGATTTTTTTCCTCGTCTCCTGTTATTTCCATGTTGACCAGGAGGATAATTTCTTTTTTCGAAAGACTTGTCATCACCAAATATGGATTCTCCAAACTTTCTTGCTATTTTGGTTTTAGGACCGGTATATCTTGCCATTGTTTTGTTTTTGTTAATTTCTATTATGAATTAAGGTCTTATCCTTCGATAATAGTAAAAAGTTATAAATTAGACTCTTCTACGTTTTGGTGGTCTACATCCATTGTGCGGAATAGGAGTAACATCAATAATTTCTGTTACTTCAATACCTGAGTTATGCAAGGATCGAATAGCAGATTCTCTACCATTACCTGGACCCTTTACAAACACTTTTACTTTACGCAAACCTGCTTCATGAGCCACTTTACTTGCATCTTCAGCAGATAATTGTGCTGCATAAGGAGTGTTCTTCTTACTTCCTCTAAATCCCATCTTACCAGAAGATGACCAAGAAATAATATCACCATTTTTGTTGGTTAATGAAATGATAATATTATTAAATGAGGCAGAAATATGAGCTTCTCCATAAGCATCTACAACTACTTTACGTTTTTTTGTTGTTGACTTTGCCATTTTACTTATTATTTAGTTACTTTTTTCTTGTTAGCAACTGTTTTTCTTCTTCCTTTTCTAGTCCTAGAATTGTTTTTAGTCCTTTGTCCTCTTAAAGGCAATCCAGTCCTGTGTCTAATTCCTCTGTAACATCCAATATCCATAAGACGCTTGATATTGATTTGTACTTCAGACCTTAGTTCTCCTTCTATAGTTAGTTTCCCAACTTCTTCTCTAATCTTACCGATTTGATCGTCATTCCAATCAGAAACTTTGATGCTTTCGTCTACACCGGCATTCTTTAAAATTTTTTGAGCACTGCTCTTGCCCACTCCGAAGATATAGGTTAAAGCTATAACTCCGCGTTTTTGTTTTGGTATATCTACACCTGCAATTCTAGCCATAATTATCCTTGTCTTTGTTTAAATTTAGGATTCTTTTTATTGATGACGTAAAGACGTCCTTTCCTACGAACGATTTTACAGTCAGCACTTCTCTTTTTTATTGATGCTCTTACTTTCATTGTATTTAATATCTATAGGTTATGCGAGCCTTAGATAAATCATAAGGGCTCATTTCTAATTTAACTTTATCACCAGGTAAAAGTTTAATATAATGCATTCTCATTTTACCTGAAATATGAGCGGTAACTATATGCTCATTTTCTAGTTCTACTCGAAACATTGCATTAGACAATGCTTCTATTATTGTTCCATCTTGTTCTATAGAGGGTTGTTTTGCCATAATTATGCTACTGCTTTTCTATTTTTACCAGATTTCATTAAACCATCGTAGTGTCTATTCAATAAGAAAGAATTCACTTGCTGTATGGTATCAATTGCAACTCCAACCATAATTAACAGCGAGGTTCCCCCAAAAAACAGTGCCCAGCCCTGCTGTACATTTAGCAAGGAGACAATTACTGCAGGGAACACAGCTATAAGTGCAAGGAAGATAGATCCAGGTAGAGTAATTTGAGACATGATACGATCTAAATATTCACCAGTTTCAGAACCAGGTCTAATCCCAGGTATAAATCCTCCACTACGTTTCAAATCGTCAGCCATTTTGTTGGTAGGTACTGTAATTGCTGTATAAAAATATGTAAATACAATTATCAAAATTCCGAAAACGAGATTATACCAAAATCCAAACATATTCTGGAATGCAGAGGTTATCCCTTGAGCAACTTCAGTATCAGACAGTCCGGCGACTGCTGCAGGAATAAACATGATAGCTTGAGCAAAAATGATTGGCATTACTCCAGAGGCATTAAGGCGCAAAGGAATAAACTGTCTTGCTCCACCAACAGAAGCTTTTTCAAATTTACCAGACGCATTCTTTCTTGCATACTGAACTGGAATTTGCCTAACAGCTCTTACAAGCATTACAGAAGCTAAAATAATGACAAACCAAATTACTAATTCGATTAATATAAGAATCAATCCGCCATCAGATTCTGTAACTCTAGAAATGAATTCCTGGACAAATGCTTGTGGTAAGGTGGCTATAATTCCAACCATAATTAACAAGGATATCCCATTACCTATTCCTTTATCTGTGATTTTTTCACCTAACCACATGGCAAAAATACATCCCGTAGTAAGAATGACTACAGAAGAAGCAACAAAAGTAAATGTGCTGTCCATTAAAAATGCAGTAGAAGGTAAAATATTATATAGATTAATAATGTAACCTGGACCTTGAACCAAAGTAATAGCAATAGTTAACCAGCGAGTAATTTGAGTAATTTTCTTTCTACCACTGTCACCTTCTTTTTGGAGTTTTTGAAGATAAGGAATTGCAATAGTCATTAATTGTACAACAATAGATGCAGATATGTAAGGCATAATACCTAATGCAAAAACAGAAGCATTTGAAAATGCACCTCCTGTAAACGCGTTAAGTAAACCAAGAATACCGCCATCTGTTTGCGAAGACAAGCTTGCTAACTGAGCAGCGTCAATACCTGGTAATACGATTTGAGCACCAAATCGATAAACCAACAACAAGCCTAGCGTAAGAAGAATTCTATTTTTTAATTCTTCAATATTCCAAATATTCTTTAATGTTTCAAAAAACTTCATAAAGTGATTAGTTAAAGAGTGATCGCTTCACCGCCAGCTGCTTCGATAGCAGATTTTGCTGAAGCAGAAAATTTATGTGCTGAAACTTTCAATTTTGCTTTTAAGTCACCTCTTCCTAGAACCTTTAGAGGTAAGTTTTTATTGATTTGGTCTAAAGCGTGTAAAGTGCTAAAGTCTACTGTGTCTGATATAACCTTTAAATCTACAAGTTCTTGTAAACGATCAAGATTGATGGTTTGATATTCAACGCGGTTTGGATTTGTGAATCCAAACTTTGGAACACGTCTTTGAAGAGGCATTTGCCCCCCTTCAAACCCTATTTTTCTTGAATAACCAGAACGTGATTTTGCACCTTTATGACCTCTACCAGCTGTACCCCCATTACCGGAAGCTTCGCCTCTACCAAGTCTTTTTGTTGTGGTTTTCACAGAACCTTTTGCAGGTTTTAAATTGTGTAATTCCATAGTTTTATTTTATTTCTTGTACGGAAACTAAATGTTTAACTTTATTGATCATACCCAACAAAGAATCTGAAACTTCAAATTCATTGGATTGGCCAATCTTTTTTAAACCTAAGGCTTCCAAAGTCAACTTTTGATTTTTTGGTCGCTTAATTGCGCTTTTAGTTTTTGTAACTTTTATCTTAGCCATAATAGGGGTCTTAACCGTTAAATAATTTCTCCAGAGTTATTCCTCTTTGTTTAGCAATTTGATCTGCACCTCTTAATTTCAATAAAGCATCAAAAGTTGCCTTTACCATATTGTGAGGATTAGAAGAACCTTGATTTTTTGAAAGCACATCATGCACTCCAACAGATTCTAACACCATACGTGTAGGACCACCAGCAATGACTCCAGTACCTTCAGAGGCTGGAAGCAAAAACACTCTAGCTCCACCATATTTACCTAACTGCTCATGTGGTAAAGTTGATTTGTGAAGAGGAATTCTAACTAGGTTCTTCTTAGCGTCTTCTACAGCTTTAGAAATAGCATCGGCAACTTCCTTAGACTTACCAAGGCCATGTCCTACAACACCATTTTCATCACCTACAACTACTATAGCAGAAAAACCAAATGCTCTACCACCTTTAGTTACTTTAGTTACACGTTGAACACCAACTAGACGGTCTTTAAGATCGAGTCCACCTGGTTTAACTGTTTCAACATTTTTATAATCTTGATACATAATTTAAAATTTTAAGCCTCCTTTACGAGCACCTTCGGCTAATGATTTAACTCTTCCATGATATAGATATCCGCTTCTATCAAAAGAAATTGAATCTATATCTTTAGCCAAAGCTTTTTTGGCAATAGCTTCCCCAACTATGTTTGAAGCTTCTGACTTCGTTTTGTTGGCAACGTCAATATCTTTATCTCTTGATGATGCCGAAGCGATAGTCACTCCATTGACATCATCAATTAATTGAGCGTATATTTCATTATTACTTCTGAACACGGAAAGTCTAGGCTTTGCTGGTGTTCCAGTAATAGTTTTTCTTACACGCTTGCGTATTTTAAGTCTTCTTTTTTCTTTAGAAAATCCCATAATTAAGCTGATTTACCTGCTTTTCTTCTTATATATTCACCTACGTACTTGATACCTTTTCCTTTGTAAGGTTCAGGTCGTCTAAATGAACGAATCTTAGCAGCTACTTGTGATACAAGTTGTTTGTCAAATGACGATAATTTTATAATTGGATTTTTACCTTTTTCCGAAATAGTTTCCAATTTTATTTCAGGGGCCAAATCTAAGACAATGTTGTGAGAAAACCCAACAGCAATATCTAATTTCTGACCTTGGTTAGAGGCTCTATATCCAACACCTACAAGCTCAAGTTCTTTAGTAAATCCTTGAGTAACACCTTCAATCATGTTAGACACAAGAGATCTGTATAAACCATGCTTAGCTTTGTGCGTTTTCTTGTCTGATGGTCTTTCAAATTTAATTTCGTTGTCCTCAATTTTGATTGTAATTTCATCAAAATTTTGCTTCAACTCTCCCAATTTACCTTTTACAGTAATGGTATCATCAGTTAAATCAACTGTAACGCCTTCTGGAATACTAACTGGACTGTAACCTATTCTTGACATAATTTTAGTCTTTTTATATTAGTATACGTAACAAAGGATTTCACCTCCAACGTGTTCTCTTTTTGCTTGCTTTCCTGTCATCACACCTTTAGAGGTAGATACAATAGAAATTCCTAGCCCATTAAGTACTCGTGGAATTTCGTTGGATCCTGAATATTTTCTAAGACCTGGTTTACTAACTCTTTGTAATTTTTTAATTACTGGGTCATTAGTAAACTTGTCATACTTCAAAGCTATTTTAATAACACCTTGAGTGTCATCCTCAATAAACTTATAGCTTAAGATATATCCTTGATCAAACAAAATCTTTGTGATTTCCTTCTTTAGATTAGAAGCTGGTATTTCAACAACTCTGTGGGATGCTAATACTGCGTTTCTAATTCTAGTTAAATAATCTGCAACTGGATCAATATTCATTTTATTGCATTTTTTAAATTAATTACCAACTTGCTTTTTTAACCCCAGGAATAAGACCTTGATTGGCCATTTCTCTAAACGTTACCCTAGAGAGTCCAAATTGTCTCATGTAACCTTTTGGTCTACCTGTAAGCTTACATCGGTTATGCATTCTCACAGGAGAAGCATTTTTAGGTAGTTTTTGTAAAGCTTCATAATCTCCAGCTTCTTTTAAAGCTTTCCTTTTTTCAGCATATTTTTCAACCGTTTTTTGGCGTTTAACCTCACGGGCTTTCATTGATTCCTTAGCCATAATTATTTCTTTTTAAATGGTAACCCAAGTTCTGTCAATAATGATTTTGCTTCTTGATCTGTTTCTGCAGATGTAACAAAACTTATATCCATACCTGAAATCCTATTCACTTTATCAATGTTTATCTCTGGAAAAATAATTTGCTCAGTAATACCTAAATTATAATTTCCACGTCCATCAAAACCATCTGGTTTGATACCGTTAAAATCTCTAACTCTTGGTAGTGCTGATGTTATCAATCTGTCCAAAAATTCATACATTCTATAACCACGTAGTGTAACTTTTACACCTATAGGCATTCCTTTTCTTAACTTAAAGGATGCAACATCTTTTTTGGAAATAGTCTGAACAGCTTTTTGACCTGTAATTGTGGAAAATTCTTCAATAGAGTAATCTATCAACTTCTTATCTGCAATTGCAGCACCCACACCTCTACTTAAAACAATTTTTTTGAGGCGTGGTACTTCCATTGTATTAGAGTAACTAAACTCCTCTTTCAAAGCTGGAAGTATCTTGCTGTTGTATTCTTCTTTTAATCTTGGTACGTAACTCATAATTAAATCACTTCATTGGTTTTCTTAGCAACTCTTACTTTTTTTCCGTCTTCAATTTTAGTTCCTAACCTTGTAGTTTTACCATCGCTTGTAATAAGCGATAAATTAGAAATATGAATTGGAGCTTCTTTTTTTGTAATTCCACCCTGTGGGTTAGTTGCGGAAGGCTTTTGGTGTTTTGAAATCATATTGACGTCTTCAACGATAGCCTTTTCTTTTTTTACAAGTATGTTTAGTACTTTACCTTCTTGGCCTTTATGATCTCCAGCAATAACTCTTACTTGATCACCTTTTTTAATTCTACTTCTTTTCATCATAATAGATTTAAAGCACCTCTGGTGCAAGTGAAACAATTTTCATAAACTGGTTTTCACGAAGTTCCTTGGCAACAGGACCAAAAACACGCGTACCTCTCATTTCTCCAGTTGGGTTTAATAAAACACAAGCATTGTCATCAAAGCGAATATAAGATCCGTCTGGACGTCTTACCTCTTTGCTAGTTCTTACCACAACTGCAGTAGAAACGGCGCCTTTTTTTATATTTCCATTTGGAGTAGCTTCTTTAACGGTGACTACAACTTTATCGCCAACCGAAGCATACCTTCTATTCGTTCCACCAAGGACACGAATAACTAAAACTGATTTAGCACCAGTATTGTCTGCTACTTTTAATCTTGATTCTTGTTGTACCATAGTTATTTAGCTCTTTCAATTATATCCACTAATCTCCAACGCTTGGTTTTGCTTAGAGGTCTTGTTTCCATAATTCTTACTGTATCACCGGCATTGCAGTCGTTCTTCTCATCATGCGCAACATATTTTTTCGTTTTTAAAACGAACTTACCATACATTGGATGCTTGATTCTTTTGACTTCAGAAACAACAATGGATTTGTCCATTTTGTTACTTGTCACAACACCGATACGTTCTTTTCTTAAATTTCTTTTTTCCATTGTAAGTAGAATTAATCTAATTCTCTTTTGTTGATTTCGGTAGCGAGTCTCGCAATTGATCTTCTAACTTTTTTAATTTCAGAAGGGTTTTCTAAAGGAGAAAGCACATGTGTCATTTTCAAATCTGCCAATTTGGACTTATGATTTGTTAGTTCTTCGTGTAGCTCTTCTACCGAAAGCTCTTTTACTTCAGATTGTCTCATCTTTATTTATTCTTGATAATCTCTAGCGACTATAAATTTTGTTTTAACAGGTAACTTCTGAGCTGCAAGTCTCAAAGCTTCTTTAGCTACACTTTGAGAAACACCTCCAATTTCAAATAAAATACGACCTGGCTGTACAACAGCTGCCCAATATTCTACTGAACCTTTTCCTTTACCCATACGGACTTCAAGAGGCTTTTTGGTGATAGGTTTGTCTGGAAATATTTTAATCCAAAGTGAACCTTCCCTTTTCATGTAACGCGTTGCTGCGATACGAGCCGCCTCGATTTGTCTTGCTGTAACAAAGGCAGAATCTAAAGATTTGATTCCAAAAGTACCATTTGAAAGCCTGTGGCCTCTTTGAGACACACCTTTCATACGCCCCTTTTGCTGTTTACGAAATTTTGTTCTTTTAGGCTGTAACATTTCTTATCTCAATCTTTAATGATTATTTTCTACGACGTGCTTTTGGTCGTCTCGCTTTTCCTTTAGAATCACTATTGGCAAGACCTACTAGTGGTGATAGTTCACGTTTACCATATACTTCACCTTTCATGATCCAAACTTTGATTCCCAATCTACCGTAAGTAGTGTGAGACTCTACCAAAGCATAATCAATGTCTGCTCTAAATGTAGACAAAGGAATACGTCCTTCTTTATAAGTTTCAACACGAGCCATTTCTGCCCCGTTTAAACGTCCAGATACTTGAATTTTAATGCCCTCTGCATTCATTCTCATAGCTGCTGCAATTGCCATTTTTGTAGCTCTTCTATAAGAAATCCTGTTTTCAACCTGTCTTGCCACACTGGTAGCAACAAGATGAGCATCTAATTCAGGTCTTTTAATTTCAAAAATATTTACCTGAACTTCCTTATCCGTAATTTTTTTGAGTTCTTCTTTTAGCTTGTCTACCTCTTGGCCACCTTTCCCAATTATTATACCAGGTCTAGCAGTAGTGATAGTAACGGTTACAAGCTTAAGCGTACGCTCAATAATTACGCGCGAAACACTGGCTTTAGCTAAACGAGCATGGATATACTTTCTAATCTTGTGATCTTCTGCAAGATTATCACCATAATCGTTTCCCCCGTACCAATTGGACTCCCATCCTTTAATGATACCAAGTCTATTACCGATTGGATTTGTTTTTTGTCCCATAGTCTATCTAGCTTTCAGTGTTATTTTTTTCTCCAAGTATCAGTGTAACATGGTTTGATCGTTTACGTATTCTATGTGCACGACCTTGTGGTGCCGGACGTAAACGTTTTAACATACTACCACTATCAACTTTTATTTCTTTTATAAAAAGTCCAGCTTGCTCAAGGTCAGCGTCCTCGTTCTTAGCTTGCCAGTTTGCTATAGCAGAAAGCAACAATTTCTCCAATCTACCAGAAGCAATCTTTGTACTAAACTTTAATATTTGCAAAGCATGTCCTACATCTTTACCTCTTACTAAGTCAGCTACAAGCCTCATTTTACGAGGAGATGTTGGGCAATTGTTCAACTTAGCAATTGCAAGTTGGCTTTTTTCTTCTTTAAGCATTTCTGCTCTATTTCTTTTTCTTACTCCCATTGCTCAATTATTTTTTGCCTTTATTCTTAGATCCTTGATGACCTCTGAAAGTACGTGTTGGTGAAAATTCTCCAAGTTTGTGACCTACCATATTTTCAGTTACAAAAACAGGTACAAATTGTCTTCCATTGTGGACACCAAACGTTTGACCAACGAAATCAGGAGTAATTGTAGATGCTCTTGACCAGGTTTTGATTACAGTTTTCTTACCAGAATCAAGGTTTTGAGCTACTTTTTTATCTAATTTATAATGGACAAATGGTCCTTTTTTTAATGAACGTGCCATATCTTATTTCTTTTTACGTTCTATGATGTGCTTACTACTAGACTTTGTCTTAGAACGGGTTTTATATCCTTTTGCTGGTATTCCGTTTCTTGATCTTGGGTGACCTCCAGAAGACTTACCTTCACCACCACCCATTGGGTGATCTACTGGGTTCATTACTACTGGTCTTGTTCTTGGTCTTCTGCCCAACCACCTACTTCTACCGGCTTTTCCAGACACAGTTAATTGATGGTCACTGTTAGATACCGCACCAACTGTTGCT
Organism: Psychroflexus sp.; assembly: GCA_003565575.1. Taxonomy (GTDB): domain Bacteria; phylum Bacteroidota; class Bacteroidia; order Flavobacteriales; family Flavobacteriaceae; genus Psychroflexus. Next base: position 16,615 of record PXBV01000210.1, read on the forward strand.
ATACAGGTAGATAAAACCATTCTTGTTTCACCCGAAGGCAGCTTAATAGTAACATACTTGCCATCTTTAGCCATTAATTGAGCGAATGTACCAGCACTTCTTGCCATCACAGCACCTTGTTCTGGTCTTAACTCAACACAAGATATTATAGTTCCAAAAGGAATTTGTGACAGTGGCATTGCATTACCAATCTCTGTAGGAACTTGAGATGTTCCTGATATAACTTTTTGCCCTACCTTAATTCCGCTTGGTGCAACTATATAACGTTTTTCTCCATCCTCATACTTAAGCAAGGCGATGAATGCTGTTCTATTTGGGTCGTACTCTACAGTAAGAACTTCAGCTTGAATATCTTTCTTATCTCTTTTAAAATCGATAATTCTGTAGCGCTTTTTATGACCACCACCAATGTAGCGCATGGTCATTTTTCCTTGATTATTTCTACCACCTGAGCGCTTGATTGGGGCAAGCAGAGATTTCTCTGGCTTACTAGCAGTGATGGCATCGAAGCCATTAGCTACTTTAAATCTTTGCCCTGGTGTGTTTGGTTTTAATTTTTTAACCGACATGTTTTAAGCTTATAGATTACTATACAAATCAATTGTTTCTCCTTCAGCTACTTTTACTATAGCCTTCTTGTACGCAGAGGTTTTTCCAGTAACCATTCCCGTTTTTGTATAACGTGATTTGATTTTAGGAATAACATTTAAAGTACGTACTTTCTCTACCGTAACGCCATAAGCGGACTCAACTGCTTCCTTAATTTGGATTTTGTTGGCATTACGATCTACAACAAATGAAAATGCGTTTCTTAACTCGCTGTCATTTGTTGCTTTCTCTGTAATAATTGGTTTTACCAAAATGCTCATAGCTACTATTTGTTGAGATTATTTTGTAATTCTTCTAATCTGCTTTCCGAAATCAATAAAACATTACTGTGTAAGATATTGTAAGTATTTAATCCTGAAACATTTACAACTTTTGCAGATTTCAAATTACGGGATGACAAATATACGTTTTTATTCGACTCGTCCAAGACAAGTAAAGATTTTTTGTCTCTAATGTTCAGATTATCAAGAACATTAAGAAATTCCTTTGTTTTAGGAGCTTCAAATCCGAAATCTTCAACAATCAATAATTGATTATTTTTAAACTTTTGAGACAATACCGTCTTTCTTGCTAATCGCTTCAGCTTCTTATTGAGTTTGAAGTGATAATCTCTTGGCCTTGGACCGAATACACGACCTCCACCTTTAAAAACAGGGGACTTAATGCTACCTGCACGAGCGGTACCCGTCCCTTTTTGCTTTTTTATCTTTCTTGTACTCCCCGTGATCTCTGCTCTTTCTTTAGCTTTGTGTGTGCCTTGACGCTTATTAGCTAAGTGTTGCTTAACGTCTAAGTAGACAACGTGATCGTTAGGTTCCAATCCAAAAACAGATTCAGAAAGTTCTACCTCTCTACCTGTTTCTTTTCCTTTAATATCTAAAACTGATACTTTCATTACTTCTGAATAGTTACATAAGCGTTATTATGTCCAGGAATACATCCCTTGATCACAATCAAGTTTTTTTCCGGAACAACTTTCAACACTCTTAGGTTTTGAACTTTAACTTTTACATTTCCCATTTGTCCGCCCATTTTCATTCCTTTGAAAATACGAGCAGGATAAGAAGCTGCACCTACAGAACCTGGAGCTCTCAACATGCTTTGTTGGCCATGAGTTCTCTCAGACCCAGCAAAACCGTGACGTTTTACAACGCCTTGGAATCCCTTTCCTTTAGATGTAGCGCTCACGTCTACAAATTCATTCTCTTTAAATAAGTCTACAGTGAGCTGGTCACCTAACTTATACTCTTCTTTGAATCCTTGAAATTCCATGACTTTTCTTTTGACAGAAGTACCAGCTTTCTTAAAGTGACCAAGGTCTGCTTTAGTGGCATTTTTGTCTGATTTGTCATCGAAACCAAGTTGAAGCGCTTC
>PXBV01000390.1 GCA_003565575.1 Psychroflexus sp.
CTTTAAAATTCCTGCAATTTTGCCCTTAATACTTATTGGGTTGCTTGTAGGCCCCATCGCGTCCTTGTATACTTCAGATGGGTCTAAGCTTATAGAACCCATTTGGAATGGTGAGTCTGGGCTATTTCCTGGTGAAAGTTTATTTTATTTCGTGTCGCTTGCAATTGGCATTATTCTTTTTGAAGGTGGACTAACCTTAAGACGAGGAGAAATCCTTAATGTGGGTCCTGTTATTGTAAAGCTAATTACAGTAGCTGTAATTATAACCTTTGTAGGTGCTGGAATGGCAGCTCATTGGATTCTTGGGTTAAGCTGGCAGATTTCCTTATTGTTTTCTGGACTTATAATTGTTACTGGTCCTACAGTGATTACACCAATATTACGGAATATTCCTCTCAAAAAAGACGTAGCCACCATTTTAAAATGGGAAGGTATTTTAATAGATCCCGTTGGAGCCTTAGTAGCAGTTCTTGTCTTTGAATTCATTTCTGCTGGCGGTGGAGAGGCGTTTACAACTACAGCCTTGGTAGAATTTGGGAAAATTGTCCTTTTTGGATTTACATTTGGGTTCACCTTTGCCAAGGCCTTGGCTTTTGCCATTAAATCCAAAATTATACCTCATTATTTATTGAATGTGTTTACGCTAGCTACGGTTTTGGGTGTTTTTGTTTTAGCAGATCATTTCGCTCACGAAAGTGGCTTGCTAGCAGTTGTTGTTATGGGAATTATTATGGGAAACACCAACTTACCTAACCTAAAAGAATTACTTTATTTTAAAGAATCTTTAAGCATTCTGCTTATCTCAATTCTGTTCATTCTTCTGGCCGCCAATATTAATTATGAAAACCTCATGCTGGTTTTTAACTGGAATACATTGATACTCTTTTTGGTAGTGGTGTTTGCAGTAAGGCCATTGGGCGTGTTTTTAAGCAGCTATAAATCTACCTTAGAAACCAGAGAGAAACTATTTATAAGTTGGGTAGGTCCTCGCGGAATTGTAGCAGCTGGTGTAGCTTCTCTATTTGGACTTAAGTTGGTAGACCAAGGGGTTACCAATGCAGAATTGATTACTCCATTGGTATTTGTGATTGTTCTTGGTACAGTTCTTCTTAATGCCACAACAGCTAGACCTTTTGCAAAATTGGTAGGCGTATTTTTAAAAGACTCTCAAGGTATTTTAATAATAGGTTCCTCCTCTTTTTCACGAATTATTGCAAAGTATTTTAAAGATAACGAAAGACATGTTGTAATTGTGGACAACAATAAGAGCAATATTGATAAAGCTAAAGAAATGGGAATTGAAGCTATTAATGCTAATATCTATTCTGATGACCTAGTAGATAATATTGAATTAAGTGATGTAGGCTATTTAATGGCACTCACCGGCAATACAGCGGTAAATAAAAAAGCCATCGAGAATTTTTCTAAGCAATTTGGAGAGCTTGGCACCTACCGCGTCATCTCCTCAGAAGAGATGGAAGATCCAGAAAACAACCCAGATGACGGCTTATTTTCTCAAACCGATGATTACATCAAGTTGGTGAACCTCACTAGAAAATACCCAGAAATTCATGAGATAGATTTAACTTCAAAGGAGCATTTCCAAGGCTTGATAGAAGTGAGCAAAAATGATACTGAAATTATTCCTCTATTTATAAAAACTCCAACCGGAAGACTTGATATTTTACCAAATGATGCAACATCTGTAGAAGTAGATTCAGGATCAAAGCTCGTCTATCTTGGTAAATCTTTTCAAGAAGAACTCTCCAAAAAAATTGTAGAAGAAGCATCTATAAAAAACGAAAATGAGGACGGTTCATCAAAACCCACACCTAAATCTTAATTCAATCTAAATATGAAAGAGCAAGAACTCCTCAATTTATTGGTGTTGCAAAACCTTTCTGGGATTGGGCAAATTAACGCCAAAAAACTCTTAGAGCATTTTGGAAGTGCTACCCATTTATTTGAAGCGAATCTGAAGGAGTTATTGGCTGTAGAAGGTATTGGGAAAAAACGTTTACAAAGCTTAAAAGAAGCCACCAACTTTAAAAAGGCTGAAGAAGAACTGAAATTTATAAAAAGCAACCAGATAGAGGTTTTGCATTATAAAGACCATAATTACCCTTACAGACTTAAACAGTGCATAGACAGCCCTATTTTACTATTCTCTAGAGGCAAAATCAATTTAAAAAATAGGCCTATCCTTAGCATTGTTGGCACCAGGCAAATCACCAGTCAGGGCATCGCCTTTTGTGAGCAACTCATCAGTGATCTTGCACCTTTTGATCCCGTTATTGTTTCAGGTTTGGCCTATGGCACTGACATAACCGCCCACAAAACAGCTTTAGACCAAAACCTACAAACCGTGGCTTGTTTAGCTCACGGACTCAATCAAATTTACCCCAAAGTACATCAAAAGTATGCTGAAGCCATTGAACGCAATGGCGGCTTTTTTACAGATTTTTGCAGCTACAGCACTTTTGATAGAAAAAATTTTTTGAGTAGAAATAGGATAGTAGCAGGGCTTAGTGAAGCTACGGTTGTGATAGAAAGTGCAGAAAAAGGAGGATCTTTAGTTACCGCAGATATTGCACATTCTTACAATAGAGAAGTATTTGCAGTACCTGGAAGACCACAAGACAAATTTAGTAAAGGCTGTAATATGCTTATTAAGCAGCAAAAAGCTCAAATGATAACTAATGCAGCAGACCTGATATATTACCTAAACTGGGATGTGAAATCCAAAAAAGAAAATCAACAGACGCAGCTTTTTATTGAGCTTGAAGGTAATGAAAAGCTTGTTTATGAAAAGCTAAGAGAATTAGGAAAAGCTGAAATGGATACCTTATCTTTGTCTTGTGGTTTACCTACCTTTAAGCTAGCATCTATCTTAGTATCTCTTGAGCTTTCTGGATGTGTAAGACCATTACCTGGAAAACAATTTGAAATTATCTAATCCCCGTATTTATGAAATCAATAGTAAAGATTTTTGGCCTAATTTCTATCATTTTAGTAGTAGCGTGTAAAGAAGAAACTTCTAATGAGGCCATAGCCTTTGAAACACAAATGAAAAAAACAATTCAAATTCATGATGATGTCATGCCAAAAATGAGCTCCATCAACAATCTCATTTCAAAACTTGAAGCTGAAAAAAATGAATTAGAAGCTAAAGAAGACAGTGATAGTGATGAAATTAAAATCTATCAGTCTGCTATTAATAACCTAAAAGAGGGCCATGACCTTATGATGTCTTGGATGAAGAGTTTTAGCAATTCATTTTCTAGAGCTGAAATTAATTCAGGCTTAAGCACCAAAAATCAAGACAGCATTAAAGCTAAATTAAACTTGTTGGACGCTCAATATGAGTCTGCACAAAACATGAAAAATAGCATCAACCAGGCTTTGGAAAATGCTGAACGTATTTTGGCAAACTAACGTTTTTTTTATCTTAAATGAATTCAAAAACTATTACAAATATTATATATTTGTATATAATTTAGAATTAATCCAATTAAAATGATTAAAGTCAGCGACACAGCAAAGCAAAAAATTACAAATTTGATGTCTGAAGATGGCTTCAATGTGAATAAACATTTTGTGAGAGTAGGCGTAAAAAGCGGAGGTTGCTCTGGTCTGTCTTATGATCTTAATTTTGATCAAACACAAAATGAAGACGATAAAGTTTTTGAAGATAACGATGTTCGTATTGTTATCAACAAAAGTAGCTTTCTGTACCTTGTAGGTACTACTCTGGAGTATTCTGGAGGATTGAACGGAAAGGGATTTGTATTCAATAATCCTAACGCGCAAAGAACTTGCGGTTGTGGTGAAAGTTTTTCACTTTAATTAAAAATGTACAATTATGGCTTACACAGAACAAGAACTTGAAAAAGAGTTAAAAAATAAAGAATATGAGTACGGCTTCTATACCGAGATGGAGACAGACACGTTTCCACCTGGGCTCAATGAAGATGTTGTTATTGGTATTTCTAAAAAGAAAGGTGAACCAGACTGGATGAGGCAGTGGAGGCTAGATTCTTACAGGCATTGGCTCACTATGAAAGAGCCTAACTGGGCAAATATTGGGTATGAAAAGCCAAACTATCAAGCTATTTCTTACTACTCAGCACCTAGCAAAAAACCTAAGTATGATAGCTTAGACGAAGTTGACCCAGAAATGTTGGAAACTTTTAAGAAATTGGGCATATCATTAGATGAACAAAAAAAACTAGCTGGTGTAGCAATGGATGTAGTTATGGATTCTGTATCTGTTACAACTACTTTCAAAAAGACGTTAGCCGAAAAGGGCATCATATTTTGTTCTATTTCTGAGGCGATTAAAGAACATCCAGAATTGGTGAAAAAATACATTGGAAGCGTAGTTCCTTCAAAAGATAATTACTTTGCTGCCTTAAACTCGGCTGTATTTAGTGATGGGTCTTTTTGTTATATCCCAAAAGGCGTTAGATGTCCAATGGAGCTTTCTACTTATTTCAGAATCAATCAAGCAGGAACAGGTCAGTTTGAAAGAACGCTAGTTATTGCAGAAGATTCTAGTTATGTAAGTTACCTTGAAGGCTGTAC
>PXBV01000238.1 GCA_003565575.1 Psychroflexus sp.
AGCTAAGGCAGAAAGTTGCCAATATTTAAGACTGGATGCCGATTCCAAAAATCCGAAGCTTTGTAGCTATTATGCAAAGCTTGGTTTTGAGCGAGTAGGCTCTGTCACTCTTCCTCTATCCACGTATACTTTATTTCAAAAGAAGTTGACGTAAAGTGCGTTTTTTCATCTCTTTCTGAAATTTATTCAGATTTAAAAAATAAAGCCTAAACCAATTTCAAAACGGTTACCTTCAAATTGACCGTTCAACAAAGGCTGTTGGTTATCTCTAATTTGATAATTGGCTTTCAAGACGATACTTCGCCTTGGGTTGAAGTTAGCGCCAATGGTATACACATTCAAATCGCTTTGATTGGTTACAAAAGGTTGCAAGTTTGAATTTACACTGGCATGTGTGTTAAGGCGTTCGTATCTAAAAAACAGTGGTAATTTCATTTCATTGGCTCTCAAAATAGCATTGTCTTGTTTCCCTTTTGCCTTCCGACGGTTCAAATTCAAAATAGGGAGCACATCGTAGCCTAACTCGCCATAAAACCCAAATACATTTTGTCCTAAAACTTGTCCAACGCCATCTTGGTTTCTGGTCAACTCAAAAATATCTTGGGTACCGCTCATGCTACCATAAGAACCTAAGCCCATAAAAGACCAGTTTCTGTATTGATGACGCACATAACTCGCTAAAAGATAAGAATTGGCATCTACTTTACGCTCTTGCCCATTTACAGTTATACGTTCATCACTACCCATAGCTGTAAAGACGCCATTGAGACCTATTTCTGTATTTTTAAGTCCAGTATATTTCAAACTTGAGTTGATTACGTAGTTATTGAAATTGAAGCGCAAGGCATCTTCTCTACCTCCACGTATCCAAGTTGAAGCGTTTAAATTATTAGCATCCAAACCTTGATACGCAGAAAGCGACCACTTCAAGTCGTTGTTGATATACCCATAGGTCATAATTCCCAAATCTATCCACTGCGATGGAATAATCAAGCGTTCTACCTCAGGACGATTTACGCTATAGAACATCACAGGCTCATCGTTATTATTAATATAGCCAATTTGGGGTTGATGCGTCCCCACCCTTACATTAAAGTTTTTATGGATAAGAAAGTCTAAGAAAAATTCGGGTAAGTATTCTAGATCTGATTCATTGGAGCCGTCGTTAGCAAACTCCAAAAAAAGTTCGGCATAAATAACCATCCAATCCACAGGCTTATAAGCTGCGTAGGTTACAAAACGTTGTAAATTGGTTTGGTACAATTCTAGATCTCCAGATGCGGTATTTTTTTCGCCTCTATAATCAATAAAATTAGATTCGAAAAAGCCTGAAAATGTAAATTTAGAATCAGAAAAATAAATTTTGGAAGCAGCAATGGGTAAGCCAGATGCTGTTTCATACGTTAAGGTGTCTCTTACTTTTTTTTGATAAAATTCAAGTGTGTCTTTTAGGTTGTCTTCATCATTTAATTGCGCAAAACTTAAAGGAGAGCATATAATTCCAAAGCCAATTAATATATATAATTGTAAAGGTTTCATTTGAGTAAAAATTTGAACTGCAATGGTAAATATTCCTTATTAAGACCACATAAAATTCAGATTAAAATTCGATTAAAATAAATCAGGAATAGGGATACAACGCGTTCTAAAAAGGTGAGTTGACTCAAACAACTTAAATTTTAGGGAGCTTTTGGCAACTGTAGTTTAACGGTTGTACCTTTATTTTTCTGGGAGAAAACTTTAAAATGACCATTTTGCTTTTCTAGCAAAAGTTTTACTAGGGACAAACCAAGGCCACTTCCTGTTGCAACTTCTGCATTCTCTCCTCTAAAAAAAGCTTGAGTAATCTCTTTGAGTTCTGCTTTATTAATGCCTATACCTTGGTCTTTAATATCCACTTCTACATAATTAGGTGTATCTAAAAATTGAATGTGAATGGTCTTAAAATCAGAAAATTTTAGTGCATTATCTATGATGTTATCAAAAACCATTTCCATCCAAATCGGGTTTCCATAAGCTTCCAGATAGGTAGATGAAATCGCTTCTTTTTGAGGATAATTAACTTCCACTTTTAATTGAGGATACGTTGTGAAGAAGAGTTCCAGTCTTTCGCTGAGAAGTTCATCAAATCGAAATTGTTTAAAAGATTGTTTTAATTTTACTTCTTCAAGATGAGCTAATTCAAGTAAACTTTGCGTCACATTTTTAAGTTTATCTGCTTGATTTTGAACTTTTATCAGTGACTTTTTGGTGTCTTCTTTAATTTGAGGTTGACTTAAAGCAAAATCAGTTTCTCCTAAAATAACAGTTAGTGGGGTTCTAAACTCATGAGATGCATTGTGTATAAATCGCTTTTGGTTTTCAAAAGCAGTTTGTAAACGCTCAAGCATTTGATTGAAACTCATTGAAAGTTGGAACAGTAAATCTCGCTTACCTTTTACAGCCAAACGATTTTGCAAGTTAAACGCATTGATGCTGTGCATATCTTGGATGATTTTCTTCAAAGGCTGGAGAATGCGATTTGCAAACCAAAAGGCAAACACTGTAATAACTCCAAGCGTAAGCAGAAACATTACTATAAGAAGTTGCCTAATAAATTCAAGGTCTTCTTGACCATCTACATCTGTTGCGGTAATGGCCACATAATAATCACCTTCATTATCTTCATAGTATAAATAGCCTATCTTAGCATCATTTTTTTCAGCAAAAACCATTTCAAGATGATCAAATTTTTTTTCAAACACTTCTTTGATCCAAAGTTCATCTGGAAATTGAGACAAGACTGGTTTTCTTTGCTCATCTATTGGAATGATGTAATGAACCTCGTCCATTAGCTTCTTAAGTTGCTGTTTTACAATTTCATTGTAACGAGATGTGCTCAATTCATCCTTTTCCAACAGAACTTGTGCAGCTAAGATAGCACGTTCTTCTAGCCTGGCTTCAAACTGGCTTTGGGTGTGATTGTCTACAAGTATGTACACAAATAGGCTAAATATGCCAACCACAAGGCTACAAGCCGATATAAATAAAAGAATAATTCTGTGTTTATAACTCATCACCTAGCGCATTACGTAGCCCATACCTACCACGGTTTCAATAAGATTATGATCTGATGTGCACTTGAGTTTTTTTCTTAAATAATTCACATACACGTCTACTACATTGGTGCCCACATCAAAATTAATACTCCAAACGTTTTTTAGGATTTCCTCCCTACTCAATACTCTTCCTTGATACCTCATAAACAACTTAAGCATGTTGAATTCTTTACTGGTAAGCTTCACCTCCTCATCATCTACCCAAACCTTTTTGGAAGAATCATCCAGAGTAACACCTTGACATTGATACGTTTCTGAATCTGAAGCCTGATGTTGACACCTTCTGAGTACAGCGTGAATTCTAGCTAAAAGCTCATTGATTTTAAAGGGTTTAACGATGTAATCATCCGCACCCCAATTGAGGCCATCTGTGATTTGTTCTGAAGTACCTAAGGCCGTCAATAAAATAATAGGGGATGTACTTCCTTGTCCTCTTATGGCCTTAAGCAAGGTCATACCAGACTGTCCTGGAAGCATAATATCCAGCAAAATTATGTCGTAGTCGTTTTCTAAAATCAAGGTTTCTGCTTTTAAACCACTAGATTCTGTTACCACATCAAAACGATGTTGAATTAATATTCGCTCCAGCAGATGTAATACATCTACATCATCTTCAACAATGAGGACTTTCATGCTATGTTCTCTGTTATAATCAATTTTTAATCTATACAAGTATACAGAATTTAACCAACTTTAAATCCATTGATTTTATTCAGGGTATTTTTGGACTCTTATTTCTGAAATGGCTAGGACCAATTAAATGCTTAAATGAAGTGGTAATGTAGATACAAACGTTTTGAAACAAATATCATACAACAAAAAACTCAACTACTTATAAGTCAAGTAATTGAGTTTAATTTTGAGGTCTCGAGCGGATTCGAACCGCTGTAGATGGTTTTGCAGACCACTGCCTAGCCACTCGGCCACGAGACCCTTTTTAAAGAGGTGCAAATTTAAGGATAATCTTTAAATGATTAGACGTAATTATAAAAAAATTACTTCAATGATAAATAATACTATTTTATTCAGTTCTATGTTTCTCTATAATATCAGATAAAATAGTTGGAGTTTGAATGATTTTCTTGATAAACGTATTGCTTTTCATAGGCTTTATAAACTTTTCAATACATATTGCTTCTGACCTATTTCTACATTCAAATTTTAAAACTAGTTCCCTATCATTAGCCATTATTGTATATGCACCTTTAAAATAGTGGTTTCTATGAAGAACTAGTCTATGTTCCACATCAGAGGTTTCGCTAACGTAATACTTATTAACAACTTCTGTATGTATAATATATACAAAATGCATAATAGAAGAATTGTTAAAGGGAATAAAACTAACTTTTGTTGAGCACCCCAAAGTGTCGGGGGAACCGCTGTAGATGGTTTTACAGACCACTGTCTAGCCACTCGGCCACGAGACCTTATTTTTGAGATTGAAAATTTAAGCAAATATTTC
>PXBV01000162.1 GCA_003565575.1 Psychroflexus sp.
ATGTTTATAATAATTCATAGAGATATTAAAATTATGAAAATTCTTCTAAAAAAACAAGATTTTTGAAAAAAGATAAATTTGACAGGGCTTTTCCTTAGATTTGTTGCATTATCCTTAAAATATGAAAAATCCTCTGCTGCGCCCTTTTTATGCTGAATGAATATTGATTTACATAAGAAGTTAAGGCAACACCCTGTTGTGTTGCTAACGTGTTATTGCTTCAAATGTTCAATCAATGTAAACCATTCAGTTATCTAAGTTGAATAAACTTTGGCATTAAATTTCATCATTTTCAGATTAGATTTTCCATTATATATTTTCAGTGAAATCAGTTATAAGTTAATGTATTACTCGTTTTTAATACAACGTATAGGTGTGGCATTTGCTCTAGCAAGGTCAAACATGCCTGCCCCACTAGCGTTAAATCCTAAAGTGCGTGCAGATAAACCGTTCAAAGTGCTAGTAAAATAGAACCCAGATGAACTTGACTGAATCATATCTCCGCTATCTCGATTTCGGCCACCAGCAGATGAAAGTTTTAATGGAGAATCTATGGCGCCAGTTGGATCATTAGTGCTATTTATAGGAGCTTCAGTCCAACTTTGCCGCTCAGCCTCCATTTCAGCTTGTGTTGGAATTCGATAGCCGTTGGGACAAGGATCTGTAGTCCCTCTTTCTGGATTTAAGTCTGTGCCTGAATTCCAGACATCAGCATTTCCCGAGGTATTACTAAGCCAATTATTATCGCCAGAATCCCTCCTGATAAATTTACCATCCCAATCACCGCTATCTGTCGCGTTTAAAGGTCGATTAGAAGCTATATTGCCATCTATTTCTTGAGTAGATTCTTGCCCGTCGGTCTGCGTTTCATCTATCCAATGGATGCATTGATGTCCTTCAGAAAACCTGCCCCATTGGTAAAAATGACCATAGGCTTGAAAATCATCAGGACTTGTAGCTGCTCGTTGAGCTCCCAAATTACGATCCATCCAAACATCTCCAGTGACAGGGCTTTGTACATCAAAGATTACTGTGGGGTCATCACCACAAAAGTTTGTATGAATAGGATATCGATTTTTAAGTGTTGTCAATTCATCACAGGCATCGTGCCAGTAGGTGCCATTGAACCATTGGAGGCATTGTGTGGAGATGTTGTAAATGGTAAGCCCTGTAGCTGGATTTTGTATCAAGTCCCTGTCTTCTGAATTTAAACGTGGCGGCAAGAAGCCTTTTTCTTCTGAATTTATATCAAGAATAGCGGTAGTGTGAGGGGTTGTAGTTCCAATTCCAACTTGGCTATACATTGACGTATAATTTAGTAATGCCAAAACCAAAATGAGGATAAATTTCATAATATTTGATTTTTAAAATTCTTGCTTTTAGCAATATAAAGATTTTTGAAATACTAAGACTCTTTTCAAAAACATCACTATTTTCAGCTTTACTCTCATAACCGATTTCAATACGTCTGGTATTTGTACTTTATTTTCTTACTTTGCTATTTCAAACTAAATCGACTGGGAAGTCCAATTTTAATTAGGAAGTAAGGAGAAAACCTTCAATTAGGCTAAAAAGTTCAAAAAAGCAAAATCTATGGAAACACCTATTAAATGGGGAATTTTAGGCTTAGGAAAAATTGCTCATAAGTTCGCTTCAGATTTGAAGACTGTTCAAGGAGCTAGCCTACATGCCGTTGCTTCTAGAACCCAACAAAAAGCAAACGAATTTTCAAAGAAGTTCAAGATTCAAAATGCTTACGGTTCTTATGAAGCTTTAGCAAAAGACCCAGAGGTAGATGTGATTTACATTGCCACACCACATGTGTTCCACGCTTCCAACTCTATGTTATGCATGCAACATGGAAAAGCTGTTTTATGTGAAAAGCCTATCGGGATAAATGCGCAACAGCTCAAGCAAATGATTCAAAGTTCAACAACCCACAAAGCGTTTTTAATGGAGGGACTCTGGACCAACTTTATGCCGCATCTTAAGAATCTACAAGAACTTATAAAGCTAGAGACCTACGGGAAGTGCTTAACTATTGAAGCCGATTTTTCATTCAAAGCAAATGTTGACCCAGAAAAACGCTTATTCAATAAAAAACTAGCCGGTGGCGCTTTATTAGATATAGGAATTTACCCAGTTTATCTGGCTTTAAAACTTTTAGGGAAACCAAATCAGATTCATGCTACCGCTGAATTTTCTTCCACAGGTGTAGACCTCTCCAATCAAATTCAGTTTCATTACCAATCTGGAGCCATCGCCAACTTATCATCAAGTTTTGATAAGAATTCGCCATCTACAGCCAAAATTGTTTTTGAAAAAGCTACAGTAGAACTAGGATCTAGATTCCATGAAACCGATCAATTAACAATCACCACAGATTCAGAAAAAAATAAAATCGACTTTCACTATCCAACCCACGGGTATCAATTTGAAATCGAACACGTGCAAGATTGTTTGGCCAAAAATCTCTTAGAAAGCCCAGAATGGCCTCTGAAATCCTCCCTAGAATTAATAGGAACCTTAGATAAAATAAGAAATGAAATAGGCTTAAAATATAAGGAAGATAAAGCTTGAAGATTTACATGCTAAGATAATAGAGTTACGATACTAAACGTTTAAACACCCTCAAGAAGAATTAAGAACTATCAGGCAAGACAGTTTACTTAAATTTTAATAATAAGTTTTTCTAATAGTTGCCAGCCTTCCAGCTTACCAACTAATTATTCAATTTAAAATTGCGCAAGCAATCGGATTTGCTAAATTTGCTAAAAAATTACAATACCAAATTCTTATGTTGGAAGTTAAACACATCCGTGCACATCAAAGCGACTTTATTGAAGCTCTAAAAAAAAGAAATTTTGAAGCTGAAGCTGTATTTGAATCGATTTTGAAACTAGATGACAAGCGTAAAGCTACTCAAAAACAATTGGATGAAATTCTTTCAGAATCCAACACCCTTTCCAAAGAAATTGGAATGCTTTTTAAATCTGGTGAAAAAGAAAAAGCTAATGAATTAAAGGCGAAAACAGCTGGACTTAAAGAGGACTCAAAACGCCTTGGTGAAGAAATGAGCCAGGCAGCGGCAGAGCTTCAAGCTCTACTATACCAAGTGCCCAATATTCCACACGCGTCTGTGCCAGCAGGAAAAACAGAAGAAGACAACCAAGAAATCTTAAGAGAAGGAGAAGTGCCAACACTTCCCAAAAATGCTTTGCCACATTGGGAGCTTGCAAAAAAATATGACCTCATCGATTTTGAGCTGGGCAACAAAATTACAGGAGCAGGGTTTCCCGTATATAAAGGAAAAGGCGCCAAATTGCAACGCGCTCTTATTTCTTATTTTTTGGACAAAAATACCCAAGCCGGATACCAAGAAGTGCAAGTACCACTGCTTGTGAATGAAGCTTCTGGCTACGGTACAGGACAGTTGCCAGACAAAGAAGGCCAGATGTACCACGTGGGAAATGATGACCTGTACTTGATTCCTACAGCAGAAGTACCCATAACCAATATTTACAGAGACGACTTGTTAACAGAAAAAGACCTTCCCATCCAGTTAACGGGCTATACCCCTTGTTTTAGACGAGAAGCAGGAAGTTATGGTGCCCACGTTCGCGGTCTTAATCGCTTGCATCAGTTCGATAAGGTGGAGTTGGTTAATATCGTAAAACCAGAAGACTCTTATCAAGTCTTAGACCAAATGGTAAAACATGTTCAAGGCTTATTACAAGAGCTTGAGTTACCTTATCGTATACTCAGGTTATGCGGAGGAGATTTGGGCTTTACCTCTGCGCTTACATATGATTTTGAATTATTTTCTACAGCTCAAGACCGATGGTTAGAAATATCATCTGTTTCCAATTTTGAAACCTTTCAAGCCAATCGTTTAAAAATTCGATACAAAGACGCACAAAAGAAAAAAGCCCTTGTTCACACTCTCAACGGTAGCTCACTTGCTTTACCTAGAGTTTTGGCTGGCTTGCTAGAAAACTATCAAACCGAAAATGGCATTCTCATCCCAAAAGTATTACAGCCTTACACAGGATTCGATCTAATTGCATAAATCTCCTTTTTTGGGGGTTACCTCCATCCTCAATTTTTCAAAGCATTGAGGACGGAGGTCGGGCTTTCGGCAGTCGCTTTCCTGCTCCCATACTTAGGGGAGCAGGAAGAGCTCCAACAAATGCCTCAATCCCTAACCCAAGGTGACTAATACACTTGAGTTAACATAAGAATCAGCAGATATAAGTCAACGTTAGAGCTAGAATTTTTGAGATATTAAGACGCAAAAAGGAGTATTCAACCTTATCCATTGGTTGAAAAACTGTGGATTGATTAAGTTAAGCAATAACGTGGTTAGTTTAGTTGGGACGTGGTAAATCTGTCACGTTAAAAAGAAAACCTCTAGTAAAGTCTTTTGCAGATAAGTCTACTATGATTAGTTAGCATCACTTTCCTCTTCCTCTTTTTTCATTTCTAGGTAATTCCTATATTTTTCAGAGCTTAATAAAGATTTAATTTTCAAGCTATGAGATCGTTTTAGAGCTTCAAC
>PXBV01000133.1 GCA_003565575.1 Psychroflexus sp.
ATCGCCGTCATTATCATAATCAAAGAAAGTAGCATGGGTAGAGAACCCTGTTTTTGCAAGGTTGTATTCTTCTGCCCTTTCCGTAAAAGTGCCATCGCCATTATTGATATATAAGTCGTTATCATGGTTGTTTCCTTCCATATTTCCAGCATTACTCACATAAATATCCAGCAAGCCATCATTGTTGATGTCTACCATAGTTACCCCAGTGGACCAAGGCTTATCGCCTTCTACACCTGCAGAAGCAGATATATCCTCAAACTTCATATTGCCTTTATTTAGGTAAAGTTTATTAGGCCCCATATTAGCGGTAAGATAGATGTCTGGTAAGCCATCGTTGTTAATATCTCCGATAGCTACGCCACCACCATTATAGAAGTTACGGTATTTAAAAATGTTGAAATTCTTTTGGTTCTCTACTTTATTAAAGAAATCTACACCTGTGCTGTCTGGATGTAAAAGCGAAAATAATGTTGGTTCTCCGTTATTATTATATTCAAAACTTTCATTTACATCTCTTACGCATGAACTTGTCAGTAGACTCACGTATAATAAAATTAGAACTTTTTTAATCATTTGAACTTAAAATAGATTTTGTTGATATGAACCAATATAACTTTATAATAGTTTATTTAAAAGGAAAAAGAGGGAATTAATATGCCCCCTTTTTCTTAAACGTTAATCAATTATGAGTTATTAAACTAATATCCTGGGTTTTGAACTAGATTAGGGTTCAAGATGACCTGTGTTGCTGGAATTGGAAATAACTCACGGTCAGGATTATTGACAGCATCAGGGTTTTTGAATTCCCAATTTCTTGTGTATTGTCCAAAGCGAATTAAGTCGTTACGTCTCCAAAATTCTGTATATAACTCTCTACCTCTTTCATCTAGAAGATCTTGTTCAGTTAATGCAGATAATGGTTGAGCTTTTCTCAACAATCTTAAGTCATTTACCATACTTAATGCTTGTCCAGACTCACCAGACCTAAGAAGTGCTTCTGCTTTCATGAGATAAGCATCAGAATACCTAAAGAAAACGTGATGGTTTCTAAAGCCTCCAAATCTCGGGTTGTATTTGATAAGTCTTATACCACTCACTTCATTATTATCTAGCAAACTAGGTTCTCCTGTGGCTGAATTAAAAAAGTTTTTAGTAAATGAAAGTGGGGCGCCAGCTCTATCTTCTAGCAGATCACCATTTGGAGCATATTGCTGGCCAATTAAAAAACCACTACCAACATTAGATCCGTCTACAAAACCATCTTCGTTATCATCACCATTTAATAATGGATCATCTGCTTCAGCAATAGGAATACCCATTGGAGGAACACCACCTCTTCTTTCTTCTTGTCCGTCAATTGGGTCACCATTTCCGTCTAAACGGTTTTGTTCTGAATCACCTTCAAACAGGTCATAGTATTCTGCAAGGGTAGAAAAACCGTTCCAACCGCCGCCTCCTAGCTCAGTAGAGTTGTAGTGTAGTGTATGAAAAATACGTGGGCCGACTTCTGTCGGTATGTACCATATTGTTTCATTATCGGGATCTGACTTAAAGATATCAAAATAACCATCTTCTAAGCTATACCCACTAGCTGAAATTTGATCAACTAGACTAACCACTTCATTCATGTCTTGATTATTGACAGAAGTCTTAGTAAAGACATGCTTATTAAGCATAAGCTTAGCTTTGAGGTACCTAGCAGCTGTTTTAGAAGCCCTATTATTATCGCTTCCAGCTGGAGAGTCATCCATTTCTGCAATGGCAATATCTAGGTCGTTTGCAATAAAATCAACTGCTTCAGCTCCTGAGAATACTTCTGGGTCTATAGAAGGTAAAGCCTCTGTATCTCTAAAGGGAACTTGCCCATAGTTGTCTAAAATAACGTACATAGAGAGCGCTCTTAAAAAGTGGGCTTCAGCTTTTACTTGTGAATCTGATCCAGAACGAGGGTCTATAATTTCGCTTGCTGTTATTTGTAGTTGATTCCATTGGTTCCAAGTGTTGGTTACAAACTGGTGGTCGGGTGTCCAAGAGTGCTGATGTAGCTGTCTCCAAAGGCCATTATCACCCCAATCCGAACCTCTTGTAGGAATAAGCAAGGCGTCTCCTGTCACTTCAGTTAGTGAGTATAAGTTTTCTTGAGTTCCAATGGCACCTATTAAACTGTTGTATGCATCATTTAAGGAACTAGCAGCCTCTTCTTTAGATAAACCATCAAAGTTATCTGTTAAGATAGAATCTGTTTCTTCTATTTCCAAATCTGTACATGAAAATAGAACAGCACATACCATTGCTAGGTATGCTGATAATCTAATTTTGTGATTAAAATTCATAATATTTAATTTTTAAAATGTTGCATTAAGTCCTACCGTTATTGTTCTTGGTCTTGGGAAAGCGGTATAATCTATACCAGAACTTGGGATACCGCTACCTAAGTCTCCCGTATTGGAAGAAACTTCAGGGTCTATACCGCTATAACCTGTAAATAATAATAAGTTTTGACCATTAAGAGAAACTCGCAATGATTTTAAGAAACTTTTATCTGCTGATAAAGGTACATTATATCCTACCGTTAAATTTTGTAATCTCACAAAATCACCCTTCTCTAGGTACTGTGTAGAAACCTCTTGTGAAACTCTATCCAAAGCTGCTGGAGTGACATTTCTAGAAGTTTGAAAAGTTTCTCTATTTAAGAAGGCGTTGGCTGTATTGTTATACACATAAAAACCAAATTGTCCTGTAAAGAAAGCGGAAGCATCAAAATTCCCGTAAGCATAATTTAACGATAGACCAGTAGTAATGGTTGGTAGTGCAGATTTTCCAACAAAATCTTTTTCGTCTGGGTTGAAGTTTGGAACACCATTTTCATCTTCAGAATATTCTGCCATGTAATAAGAAAAGAGTGGTCTTCCTTCGCCTAATCTTTGTGCGAATGCGTTGGTTAGACCTGGCCCTCTTATAGCTCCAAAATCTGCTACGGCTCCTCTCAAGCCTTCCACAGTGTTATCGTTGTAAGCAATATTAAAATCCACAGAAAAGTTAGATTTATCTGTGTAAATGAAATCATATCCAATATTAAATTCAACCCCTTGATTTATGACTTTTCCATCTTCTAGGTTTCTAAACACAAAAGGGTCAAAGGCAGGGGCAGCAGCAGCTTGTCTAAATAGTAAATCACTGGTTTCTTTTCGGTAAAGGTCTACAGAACCTCTTAATCTATCTGAATCAAAACCAAAATCTAACCCAAGGTTAACGTCTAAAGTAGATTCCCACCTTAAATCTTCATTTTGTACGGCTACTGTTGCCAATCCAGGTCTATTTATGTTACCAGAGTCCTCAATACCTGGACCTCTAAATCGTTGTCTCTTTAGGTAGTTGGCATAACCTAATCCATCCTGATTACCTGTAATTCCAACACTTGTTCTAAGCTTTAAGGTTGAAAAGGCATCTCCTACAAAATCTTCTTCTGTAAGTTGCCATGCAAAAGCTCCAGATGGGAATATACCATATTTATTGTTTCCACCAAAACGAGAAGAGCCATCTGCTCTTACAGTTGCAGTAAATAAGTATTTATTATTAAGACTGTAATTTACTCTAGCAAAATAGGATTGTAGTTCATCTGTATTATCGAAGTTATCTAGCCATATTGATTGAAATCCTGGGTCAGTAGCTCCAAGTGCACTAGACTCACTCAAAGGGAATAGTCTGTTCACAAAACTACTTTGAGAACTGTATCCAAACTGTTGAAAACTTCCTGTAACATGTGATTGAAGTCTATCAACAGCTTGGCTAAGGTTTGGGTCGGCACCAAATCCCCAACCCTGAGAGTTGTAGCCTTGTCTTCTAAAGTCTTGGAAAGAATAACCGGCTATAACGTCGATATTGGAATCTCCAAAATCTTTCTTGTAATTTAAAGTGGCTTCTAAAAGTTTACTTGTTGCTTCTAATTTATTAAAAGCAGCCTGTCCATTTCCAGTAAGCCTTCCGTTATTTTCATAAGTAGGAAGGACTACAGAGTTTGCTTCTGCATCAGACTTATCATAACCGAGGTTTACTTTTGCAACAAGATTATCTGTAAGATCATACTCCAAAGACCCATTTAAAAGGACTCTATTGGTTTGGGTAGTTGACTCGTAGTTCTCTAGCATGTTAGCTGGGTTAAGCCTATTACCAGCGACAAAAAAATTGG
This sequence comes from Psychroflexus sp., assembly GCA_003565575.1. GTDB lineage: Bacteria > Bacteroidota > Bacteroidia > Flavobacteriales > Flavobacteriaceae > Psychroflexus. Next base: position 4,193 of record PXBV01000133.1, read on the forward strand.
GGTCATTTGGCCAGGTTGGAGGTGCAGAGTAAGCAGCACCAATTAGGTTACCGCTTGCACCAGCTTGTCCACTTAAAAGAGGAGCTTCATCATTCAACCTAGAAATAGAAGATTGAACTTTTAAGCGTAATTTATCTTCTAAAAAACGATGATTAAGGTTAATTCTACCTACAATTCGTTCTTGACTTGAGTTTTCTAGAATACCTTGTTGGTCTGCATGAGAAAAACTTGCTCTCAGGTTACCATTATTATAGCTTCTAGAATAGGTTAAATTATTATTGGTTGAAACTACTGTTCTTGTTATAACATCCTGCCAATTGGTATCAGCTCCTGCATCGTCAAACCCTGGTATTGCTCCACC
>PXBV01000357.1 GCA_003565575.1 Psychroflexus sp.
CCTATAAATCGTGGAGTAGAAATAACTAGTGATGTTGCAGATTCTGAACATTCTATCATCTTAAATCAAGTAGAAAATGGAGTAGCCATCCGCATGGCTGTACTTTATTTGTTAGCTTCTAAAATTAAAACTTATGAAAACTGAACATAAAACCAATTACATTATTTTAAGGGATGAAAAAAATGATGTGACTGATTTTGCTCAATACCTTTTTAAAATCAAAGATCAATTTAAAACTGATAATGTGGTAATTGATATTGAAAAGTATGGAGAGCTTTCTTTAGATGAGCTCTTAGGGTTTCTTGAACTTTCTTTTGCTCATAGAAAAGGAAAGAAATCTCTTGTTTTAGTAAACGATACTATTAATATCGATTTAGTACCAGATGAAATTGTAGTAGTGCCAACTTTACAAGAAGCTGAAGATATCATCGGGTTAGAAGAAATTGAACGCGACTTGGGTTTTTGATATGATGCAACTCACCATATTGGGGTGTCATTCTGCAACACCAAGAGCAAAAGCCCATCCAACATCACAAGTATTAGATATACGCGGAGAGCTTATGCTTATAGACTGCGGTGAAGGAACTCAAGTGAGACTTAGGGGCCATAAGATTAAGTTTTCCAGAATCAACCACATATTTATATCTCATCTGCATGGCGACCATTACTTTGGGCTTATAGGCTTGTTATCAACATTTAGTTTATTAAGCAGAAAAGCCGAGTTGCATATTTATGCACCGCAAGGTTTAAAAGAAATCATAAACCTTCAGCTTAAATTAAGCCATGCTTATACTTCCTTTCCTTTAGTTTTTCATCAATTAGATTCACAACAGCCAGAATTAATTTTTGAAAATGAAAAGCTTACAGTAGAAACTATCCCCTTAGATCATAGGATCTATACCAACGGATTTTTATTTAGAGCCAAGCCTAAAGACAGGAAACTATTAATTGAAAAAGTAGAACAATTAAATATAGACAAAGCTTATTACAAAAGTATAGTGAAAGGTAAAGATGTAGAGACTAAAGATGGGCAACTCATCAAAAATGAAGACCTAACAGAACCGCCAGAGCTACCACCTAGCTATGCTTTTTGTAGCGATACCGCGTTTAAGCCCGAAATTGTACCACAAATTCAAGGAGTTACGTGGTTATATCATGAATCTACATTTTTAGAGGACCATGAACACTTGTGCATAAAAACAAAACACTCTACAGCCAAACAAGCTGGTATCATTGCGCAAAAGGCAAAAGTTAAAAAATTAATTTTAGGACATTTTTCTACAAGATATAAACAGCTTTCTCTTTTTGAAAAAGAAGCACTAGAAGTTTTTGATCAGGTTGAAAATGCCGAAACAGGAAAGATATTTAGATATGATTAGTCTGAATATTTTCTGAATTCAATTGGTTGTGAAACTATAATTTTATAATTTGCTATTATGGAAAATAAATTACATAATTACAGGAAATCCTATGAAAAAGCTAGCCTGACTAGAGAAAATTTGGATGAAAACCCTTTTCAACAGTTTAGAACTTGGTTCTACGATGTTGAAAAATTTGGTGGGGTAGATGAAGCTAATGCAATGACGGTATCTACAATAGGAATGGATGGTTTTCCAAAAAATAGAGTAGTACTACTTAAGGCCTACGATGAAAATGGATTTGTTTTTTACACTAATTATGATAGTGAGAAAGGGCAATCTTTACAGAATAATCCACATACTTGTTTATCCTTTTTTTGGCCAAACACAGAACGGCAAGTCATTATAAAAGGCTTAGCAGAAAAAGTGCCAGCACATATTTCAGATCATTATTTTTCATCTAGACCAAAAGGTAGCCAATTAGGGGCGTTGGTTTCCAATCAAAGCCAGGCTATACCCAATCGTAAAGTTTTGGAGGAGGAGCTAAAAGCTTTAGAGATAAAGTATGCCCACCAAGAGGTATCAAGACCCAAAAACTGGGGAGGTTTTCTTGTAAAACCCATATCATTTGAGTTTTGGCAAGGACGACCAAATCGTCTTCATGATAGATTTGTATTTACTAAATCTGAGTCTGATTTAGATTGGACTATAGACCGATTAGCTCCTTAGTATGAAACGATTATTTTTAGTAAGACATGGGAAATCCTCATGGGACGAACCTTTAGATGATATAGATAGACCTCTCAAAAAAAGAGCCTATGCAGATGCAAGTCATGTCATAAAAGCTTTTAAGCCTTATTTAGATTTTAAAATTAAATTATTTACAAGTCCTGCTAATAGAGCAAATACTACAGCAGAATTATTTAAAAATGGTTTAAAAATTAAACAAGACTCTTTTGAGGTATGTAAAGAATTATATACATTTTCCTCCAATGATGTTTTGAACTTTATAAAAGATTTAGATGACGATTTAAACAATGTGATGCTTTTTGGTCATAATCCAGCTTACACATCTTTAGTAAATCAACTTGGCAGTTTGCCTGTAAATAATCTGCCTACTACAGGACTGGTGGGGATTGGGTTTGAAATTGATTCTTGGAAGAAGCTTAAGAAAGGAACTACACAACTATACTTATTCCCTAAACATTTACGCTAATGCGAAATAACAAGTACGAAAACAGAGAATTAAGTTGGTTAAAATTTAACCAAAGAGTATTGCAAGAAGCTGCAGACCCAAGTGTTCCTTTGTTAGAGCGCCTTAGGTTTTTAGGTATTTTTTCAAATAATTTAGACGAATTTTTTAAAGTACGTTATGCTACAATAAAACGCATAGATCTTGCTGGAAAAGCTGGTAAAAAGGTTTTAGGTGGATTTAATGCGGGTCGCCTTCTCAAAGAAATCACTCAAATCGTTATTAAAAAACAAGCCGAAAGCCTTGAAATACTAGCTTCTATTCAGGAGCAGTTGAAGGAACACGATATTTACATCATAGATGAAAATGAAGTAACACTAGAGCAATCTGTTTTCCTAAAAGATTTCTTTTTGCAGAAGGTGAGCCCAGCTCTAGTCACCATCATGCTTAATGATATCGATAAGGTTCCAAAATTAAAAGACTCTAAAGCTTATTTAGCAGTAAAAATGGTCCAACTAGAAAAGAGTAGTTTTTCTAACCGATACATTTTAATAGAAATCCCTTCTAGTGTAGAACGCTTTGTAGAAATCCCCTCCAGTAATGGAAAAAAATACATTATACTGCTAGACGATTTAATTCGTTATAATCTCAATGTCATTTTCAATATTTTCGATTACGAAAGTATTTCGGCTCACATGGTGAAAATAACAAGAGACGCCCAACTAGACTTGGAAGGTGACTTAAGTAAAAGCTATATTGAAAAATTGATGAATAGCGTAAAAGATAGAATTGATGGTGACCCTGTGCGTTTTGTTTACGATAAGGATATCGAACACGACACTTTAGACTTTTTATTGAAAAAGATGGAAATTGACGCAGCAGATAGTCTCATACCAGGCGGGAAGTATCATAACAGAAGAGATTATATGAATTTTCCAGACCTAGGGGCCAAACATCTACTTTATGATAAAATAGAACCGCTGCCTATTCCTGGCTTAGAAATTCAAGGAAGCTTATTGGAAAAAATTTCAAAAAAGGATTTTTTACAATATACTCCTTATCAATCCTTTTCCTACACCGTCAAATTTTTAAGAGAAGCAGCACTAGATCCCAATGTGAAATCCATAAAAATTACTATTTACAGATTAGCAGCTGTGTCTCATATAGCGAGTTCACTTATCAATGCAGCCAAAAATGGTAAACGGGTAACGGTTTCTATCGAACTACAAGCACGTTTTGATGAAGCAAATAATGTAAAATATGCAGAGAAACTAGAACGTGAAGGCGTAAATTTAATCTTTGGTGTAACGGGCTTAAAAGTACACTGTAAAACTTGTATTATAGAACGAATAGAAAATCAAAAGTTAAAATACTACGGCTTTATTAGCACAGGAAATTTTAATGAAAATACTGCAAAAATTTATACAGATTACACTTTGTTTACTGCCAACCAAGGAATTTTGAGAGATGTAGATAAAGTCTTTGAGTTTTTTGAAGTGAATTATAAAATTAAAAAATACCGTCACCTTATTGTATCTCCTCATTATTCCAGAACACGCTTTTGTGAGCTTGTAGACCAAGAAATTCAAAACCATAAAGAAGGAAAAGCATCGGGTATATTTTTAAAAATGAATAGCCTTTCTGATTATGGAATGATTGACAAACTTTATGAAGCAAGTAGAGCAGGAGTTAAGATAAAATTAATAGTGAGAGGAATCAATTGCCTCATACCACAGGTAAAAGGAATGAGCGAAACGATAGAAGCAATAAGCATTGTAGATAAATTTTTAGAACATCCACGATTATATATTTTTCAAAATGAAAATCATCCCAAAGTGTTTATTTCTTCTGCGGATTGGATGACTAGAAATATTGATAACCGTGTAGAAATTACATGTCCTATTTATGATGAAGAAATAAAGCAAGAATTAATAGAAACCTTTGATATTTGTTGGAAAGA
>PXBV01000247.1 GCA_003565575.1 Psychroflexus sp.
TGCATATGCATGTTTTGAACTGGGAAAGTTTTTGTATTTAGAAGCGTCTAGAACATGTAATTCCTGATTCCAACTTGAAGTTACAATTCCTGTAGCACTGTTACTCAAAAATAAATCTAAGTTTGCCTTCCTAGTCTTTGGATGAGGATGGGTAGACATATAATTCAAGTTTTCTTGTTTTGTACTTCTCACTGTTATAGCATCAAGAAAATCCATTACGTTTAAAATATTCTTTATTTAATTGTCTTACTTGTTCTTTTGACAAAAGTGGTAAGCTTCTGTGTAGCTTTCTATGCAAATCAGTAAGTCTTTTTTTAAAATAAGTACTTACTTCTACATCAGTTTCATGTATTTGATATAATACTTTTTCAAGCTCATACCTATTCCAACGTACAATTTCTTTATTTTTCTTTATAGAGCTCCAAACTCCTCCTTGATGCACTCGATACATAGAAGGTTTTATGTCTTCAAAATATTTTCCTTTACCAAATTTTCCTAAAATTGAAATCAATAACATATCTCCATTAAGAAGTTTTTTTCTGTTGTTGACTTGTATCTCAAAAACTTTATCAATATTTCTAAAAACCAAGGTTTGTGTTAATAACCAAGCTCCTTTTTTTAAGTCTGATTGACTGTAAACTGTATCTTTATTTAATTTTTTAACTACCTTCTCTTTAATACAGTTTCCTGCTTCATCGATTGCACTTGAATTGTGACAACAGACCACAAAGTCTGGATTAGCCTCCAAAAAATCGACCTGCTTTTGTAACTTTAAGGGGTCTGTCCAATAATCATCACCTTCGCATAAGGCGATGTATTTACCCTGAGCTCTTGAGTAATTGTATTTAGCATTAAAACCACTTTTTCCTAGTGAATATTGATTTTCTGTTTGAAAAATAGGTTTAATAATATCAGGATGTTTTTCTTGGTAATGTTTGATGATTTCTTGAGAACCGTCTGAAGACGCGTCATCATATATCAAAATCTCATAATCGAAATCAATTCGTTGCATTAAAAAACCATCTAAACATTCCTTAATAAATTTTGAATGATTATAGGTTATACAACTTATAGAAACTAAAATATTATTCACTTAGAACCAATTTAAACTTTATCTCGTTTTTATTTTGCTCATTTATTTCAAAACCCAATTTTTCATATAGTCTTTTTGCTTGTTTGTTTGAAGACCAAGTATTAACGAATAGAATTTTAATATTAGATTCTTCACATAATTCAATAGTATTTAGAACTAGTTGAGTTGCTATTCCTCTACCTTCATAATTAGAATTAACAGCAAGTATAGGAATGTAAGCTTTATTATTAATCATATCATTATGGTATACTACTATTATTCCAACTATTTCAAATTCATTTTCATAACTTAAGCATGAAGCATTTTTTAAAACTTTCATTGCATATTCTTTAAAAGAAATTACCGTTGATTTTGAACTTATTCTATCTTTTAATTCAGGAACAAACAAATGATTAACTTTTTCAAAAAATAAAGCTAACCTATTTATATCCTTTTTATTATTTTGTAATTTCTTAATCATTATTTGTCTTAACTGAAAATTGTTCAAATGTAGATACAAAAAGACCATTTTTGAAATTCAAAGAAGATTCAAGTCCTTTTTTTTCAAAAACCCTGAAGTGGTTTTTAACAACATCAATTCCAGAAAGCTTTGAAAAGCCAACACCCGCTGAAAATCTTGGGTTAACATCCATCAAATAGTAATGGTTAGCAGTTTCTATAAATTCAATGTTAATTGCCCCTAAAATTTTAATTTTGAAAACAATGTTTTTAATAATTTCATAAATTTTATCACTGTGAAAAACCTGTACACTTAGGCCAGCACCATTAGCGGTTCTTAATAGTTCCCTACGTGGCACATAAAGTAAGTCTTTATTATAATCTACCACTAAATCAACTGTAATTATTTTACCCTTAATAAATGGTTGTAATACATATTCATCTGATAAAGTATAGAGTTCATCGATATTATAAATATGTCTCAAACCTTTCGAACTCCTTCCATCATTAATTTTAGCAATAAGAGGAAATTTTAATTTAGAAAAATCACAATTTTTAATTTTTAGTGTTTGAATTGTTTTGAAGGTAGTTTCCTTTGAAAAATATGAAGCTAAGTTATGTTTATTTCTAAACATTTTAATAGTTTTATTACAGGATAATGTTAACTCACAAAAGATAGGTAATCCTCCTCTTTTTTCATTTAAAATATCAATTTCTAAATCCGTAAGAGGCATTAAAAAATCTACTTGATGTTTAATAATTATTTTTTTTATTTCAGAAAAATAATTTTCCTCATTTGCTTTTGGAACTTTATATACATAATCAAGTGAATCCTTTAAGTAATGCCATTCTGCTGGATAAATATCTGTACCTATAATTTTTGATTCCGAATAATTTTCTTTTATTGTCTCAACAACAGATTTTGCAGAAAACGATCCAATAGCAGTAATTAAAAATACTTTTTGATTTCTAATCATAATTAATTAATTTTATTATCAAAGAAACTTGTTTATTGGATAACTCAATATTTAAAGGCAAACAAAGAACCCGTGCTGCAATATCTTTGGCAATTTGACAGTTCTCTGAAGATACATAGGGCAATTCCTCTAAACTAGGGTAAAAATAGCGTCTTGGGTTAATGTTTTGGTTTTCTAATCTCGCTTTTACCTTTAAAAGTTCTTTTTCTGTTTTAAAAATCACAGGATAGTAGCTGTAATTCCAGTCGGTGTGTTCTCTAAGTTTTAATTTATTCAATTGACTAAAATCGAGGTGTGCATCGTAATAGTCGCATACACGTTTACGCTCTGTGATGATGTGTTTCATGTACGGCAACACACTTAATCCCATTGCGGCTTGCAGCTCACTCATTTTGGCATTGAGCCCCAGACCATGGTACTTTTCTGGACCATCGTGACCAAAATTATGGCGGTAAAACATCTCTTGTCGTGTCGATTCGTCTTGGCAAAACAATGCCCCTCCTTCTCCGGTATGAAACAACTTAGTCGCATGAAAGCTACAGGTGCTTACATCACCATAATTAAAAATAGATTGTCCCTTATAAGTTACTCCAAAGCAATGCGCTGCATCATAGATGACTTTTAACTTGTGCTTTTTAGCGATGGCTTCAATTACTTCTACTGCACATGGATTTCCATAAACATGTGTGGCTAGGATAGCAGTTGTTTTATCGGTTATCGCTGCTTCAATTTTAGTTTCGTCAATGGTCAAATATTCCGGATGAATATCCACAAACACCGGTGTACATTTTTCCCAAACAATAGTTGCTGTTGTCGCCACATAAGAAAATGGCGTGGTAATTACCTCACCTCCATTGGCCAAAGCATTTAGGGCAATTTGAATGGGTAAGGTGCCATTCGTCATCGGTATGATATGGTTTACCCCTAAATGTTCTTTTAGTTTTTGCGAAAATTCCTTGTACAACTCTCCGTTGTTGGTTAACCATTGGTTGTCCCATATACGTTGAAGTTGCTTTTGGTAATCTTCTATGGGTGGGAAAAAAGTTTTGGTTACGTTGATCATATTATAAGTGTTGCCATTCAAAAGTTGGTTTTATAAAACCTGGCTCTTTTCCCATATAAACCCCTAGTTCTCTACCGGAATTTACGATGGTAAAATTCATGATGGAATCTTCATTGTAAATTGCTTTCTTTTTATCCTGAACAATAAGTATTTTTAATGAAAAGTTTCCTGGTTGTAGAAAACCCTTTGGAAAAATACAATTCAGGTTGTTATTTCCCTTTTTTAATTCTAGTTCCATTCTTGAACTCGAAAATGAAAACATAGCTTCTCCTAGTTCATTGTACAAATGATAAGTTATGTGGTAGCGCTCAGGCTCTTTTTCAATGTAAACAGAAGTTTTTATATGAACTTCTTGGTCTTCAACAATCGGCTCTCCAAAACTTCTTCCTTGGTTTGATACAGAAATTGAATTAAGTCTAAAAATACCTTTCTTTTCAACATCTTTAAATATTCTTTCGTTATTAGCTTCAGATTTTCCATCTTTCAAATAATAGCTTACACATTCCTCCGCTGTTCCTTCAAAAGTAGAAATTCCATTCTCCAAAACAATCCCTCGTGTACACAAGCTCTTCACCGCCGCCATATTATGACTGACAAACAAGACCGTTCTGCCATCGTTACCAGAAATATCTTTCATTTTTCCAATGGCTTTCTTTTGGAATTCAGCATCCCCCACGGCAAGGACTTCATCTACTACTAAAATATCAGGTTCTAAATGAGCAGCAACGGCAAAAGCGAGTCGCACACGCATTCCTGAAGAATAACGTTTCACGGGCGTATCAATATACATGGCGCAACCCGAGAAGTCGATGATCTCTTCTTCCTTAGCTTTAATTTCACTTTTGGTCATGCCTAAAATAGCTCCGTTGAGGTAAATATTTTCCCTTCCTGTTAATTCAGGATGAA
>PXBV01000205.1 GCA_003565575.1 Psychroflexus sp.
AATAAACTGTAAATCATTACATGAAAATGCTCCCAAAGTTTCGGGACTGAAAGCAATTACTCGTGTGATGCATATTGTTTTTCATTGGAACTCGTGAACCTCCTTACCTCGGTTTCACAACAAAAAGCTTAAAGTTGATTAATTAGTTGAGTCAATAATAAACTGTAAATCATTACATGAAAATGCTCCCAAAGTTTCGGGACTGAAAGCAATTACTCGTGTGGTGCATATCGTTTTTCATTGGAACTCGTGAACCTCCTTCCCCGGTTTCACAACAAAAAGCTTAAAGTTGATTAATTAGTTGAGTTAAAATTATGCTGTAAGTCATGGATTAAAAAATATGCCCAAAACCAAAAAACACCTGGCTGCCTTCTCTAGATCTAGCATAATCTAAGCGCATAACCGTCGATTGGTTCCAGCCTATTCTTCCGCCAATTCCACCAGAGCCACGGAATCCATTTAGCCGTATTTGATCTAAACCTTCCCATACGGTTCCTGCGTCAAAGAATGGAGTTAAGCCTAGAACAAATTCTTGATTGAGTAATTTAAAGTCATACAGTCTCGTTCTCATTTCTAAATTCATAAGCCCAACCGTTGGGGCTAACATTCTGGCTTCTCTAAATCCACGCAATGACCGTTCTCCTCCTAAAACCAGTATCCCTCCGGCTTCTGCTTGGCTGGACAAATCATACATTTCTATAAAGTTAATTTGAGATCCCCAAATATGCCCAAGAGATGCCATACCTGCAAAGGTAATTCTACGTTTTCCATCCTTCCATTTTTTCAAGGTTTTAAAGTATTGACCTTGAAGCATAAATTTATTGAAACTGAAATCTGACCCCAATTCTGGCACAGACCATTCGTGGGAGTATTGAAGAAAGGCTCCTTGAGAAGGGTCAGGCTCAAAATCTCTTGTATCGTAAATAAAAGCCCAGGCTAGCATGGATGTAAATTTCCAACGATCATCTCCAAATCCAGTTAAGTTGAACCGATCCCAAGTCCCATCTTGTTGTTGAATATCTACCAGGGTTGGGTTGTTGCGTGCTTCTACTTCTTGTCCATCTACTGTAAAGGCTTCGTCTGCAATTCGTCCTCCATAGGATTCAAACTGAGTGAACAAGGCTTCGTAACCAAACATGATCCTCATCTTGCCTCCCATCAAAACGCGTTCTCCGAGCAAGTTATAGAGTTGCTCTCGTTGTATAATTTGATTGTAATGAAAATCTGTTCTAAAAGTTCCGTCTTGTTGTGGTATAGCGGTGGCTAGATTATCTTCATAATCATCAATTCTTCTAAAGGTTCTGTTGGGACCAACAGTTCCTCCAGATTTATCTGCAAAACTTAATCTGTTTAGGGTATTTCTTCCAATTCCCCAGTACTGCGCATCCGGATCTTCCCAATACACAGCATCTGCCCTTAACCGCCAAGGTGAATCAAATATATAAGGAGCGTCATAGTTAAAAGCATAACGAACTCGACCATTTTCAAAGACAAAGAATTCAGCATTGAGTCGATGTCTATAAGGCGTATAATCAAAGAAAGGGTCGTCTTTGTCCCCATTCCAGAATACATTTAAGTTTCCACCAGCTCCAAATCCTCGTATGGGATCAAACTCTACTCTAGGTAATCCAGTTATAAACGTTCCTTCCTTCTTATCTTTTAGGTCTACATCTGGCATTCTTTTGACTGGATCGATATAAAAAGGAAGCTCTCTTAGGTTGATGGTATCTTGTTGGGCAAATGTGTTTTGTATAAAAAACAGTGATAACAAGGTTAAAAAAGTGATTCTAGTTTTCATTTTTCTCATTTTATCATGATTGCTTAAAGCCTGCAAAATTAAATAACATGGCTTTTAAGTGATATTAGAGAAGGTTTAGAAAAAAATTAGAAAACTATTAGAAAAGGTCATTTTTTCGAGATATTATCGAATGTTTGTAGGGAAACAAATAAGGTTTAATTATAATTTCTTTTAATACATTCAAATCTTCGAAGAAGAATTTACAGTGAAGGAATTTCCACCTTAAATGTAGTTCCCCTGTTTTTCTTGCTCTTAACAGAAATCTTGCCTTTATGCAGGTGTATTATTTTCTTAGTAAGCGACATTCCTATGCCATTGCCATCGGCAAAGCTTTTATTTTTTCCTCGATAGAATGGGCTAAAAATATGAGGTAAATCTTTCTTGCTTATCCCAATACCAACATCTTGAACTTGTAAAGCTATATTTCTCTGAGCCGCATGTTGTTCTCCAGAAATAGTCACCTTACAGCTTTTTTCTTTAGAATATTTGCAACCATTTTCAAGTAAATTCAATAATGCTACTTGTAGCAAGTATGCATTACCATAAACGGAAATATGATCGTCGGTGGATTCACTTAACCACTGCATATCAAAGTGAATATCAATAGTGTAATCTGGGTTATGATGAAGTAATTCTTGCCTAGCATCCAGCAATACTTCATCCATTCTCACGGGTTTAAATGCAATTTCAGATGGGTCGTAACTGGCTTTGGCGAAATCTAACAAAGAATTTGATAAGCGTACTAATTTTTTTGCATCTGAAAGTGTATTGCTGATCACATCTAGGTACTCTATTTTGTGGTTCTCACTGCTAATTGCTAATTCAAGTTCAGTAACCATACTGGCAAGTGGTGTTCTTAGTTCGTGAGAGATATTAGACACAAAATCCTTTTGTGCATCAAAAGAGGTCTCTAAACGATTCAACATATCATTAAAAGTATTGGCCAATTCTGAGAGTTCATCTTCGTTGTCTTTGCTATTTAAACGTAAATCTAGATTCGTTGCTGAAATGATTTTTGCCTTTTCACTCATCGCTTTTAATGGATCAAAGGCCTGTTTAGAAATATATAAACCTGATATAAAAATGACAACAATCGAAATGCCAAAAGCAAAAAGTAGTGTGTAAAACAAATTAGAAAGCTTGGTATAGCCGTACTCATCGTATGCAGCAGCAGTTACAATATAGTTTTGATCGCCATAAGTATACAAAAGCCCTATCACTTGCCAATTTTCTTGGTAAAATGAAATGTTTTCATCAACAAGAACTTCCTGTAGCATTTCAGGCGTTTCTTTTACAAAGTCAATATCGACGGCATCATGATAAATGAGTTTAAAATCTTTATTGAAAATAGCAACTTCTACTTCATTTAAAACCTCACGATTGGAGCGATAAATGTTTTGTAGGGTCTGCGTATCCACTTCAGCATCCAAAAACAGATTGATTTTTGTGATAGCTTCTTTTTCTAATAGGCTAAAAAATTCTCTTTCTCTATTCTCTTTGGCAACTAGGTAAATTGAAATACCAAACACCAAGACTATACTTGCTGTAATTACAGTAAATAATAGCGTAAGTTTGGTTCTTAATTTCATAATTTTTGGAAGCTAAATGTTTTATTTCTTTATCAAAATAAAGCCAACACCTTGCTTGGTGTGTATCAATTTTCCACTGAAATCTTTTTCAACTTTTCTTCTTAGGTAGTTGATATATACATCAATAAAGTTGGTTCCTGTATCAAAGTGAGTATCCCAAACTTTTTCAGCAATTTCTGTCCTTGATAGCACACGTTCTGGATTTTCTAGCATGAATTTGAGCAGGTTGAATTCCTTAGGGGTGAGTTGAATGTTTTTATCCTCTCTTTTTACTGTTTGGAGATTTAAATTCATTTTAATACCTGCATACTGGAGCACCTCAACTGCTTCAGAAGTTCTAGCTTTACTGCGTTTAAGTAATGCTTTGACGCGAGCGAGTAATTCTTTCATCTCAAATGGTTTTACCAGATAATCGTCTGCGCCAGCATCAAAGCCTTCAACTTTATCGTCTGTAGTGCCCAGTGCTGTAAGCATAATAATAGGAAGTTCAGGCTTGAAGGCTCTTACTTTTTTACACAACTCAATACCATCTATTTTAGGCAATATAATATCTGTAATCAAAAGGTCAATATCGAGTTGTTTTGCTAGTTTTATACCTGAGCGACCATCATAAGCTACTGTAACCTCATAACCTTTTTCTTCTAAGCCTTTAGCTAGGAGCCCTGCTATTCTTTCATTATCTTCTACAACCAATAACTTCATTTTACAAATATAGACTCTCTGTTTTATTTTGATTACAAGTTTTAAAATATTGAAACCTTAGCTTAATGGTTTTATAAAGCTAAATTCAAATTATCTTAAATTAAAACTTGCTTCACCTACTAAATACTTAGCAGACTATATCTTTTAAATCCAGAACGTTTAATGCAGGTGCCCCTCTACTATCCAACGCTAAATGTAAAGAACCTAGTCAAATGTTATGACTATATTTATACTACATGGCAAACAAAGCACATGACAAAAGACTGCCTGTCTGATGTAGTCAGGCAGGACTAAAGCTAATTGCTGTTTCCGACACCTATTTCATTATAAACAAGACGCTACCTTCCATC
>PXBV01000024.1 GCA_003565575.1 Psychroflexus sp.
AAAATAGTATCTGAAAAGCTACAGCTCATAAAGTTCTCTCACCTTAGCAAATTGAATTTTACAAATGCATACAAAACGCAAAATACCTTAGGTTTAGATAGAATTGCCCTTGTGGCTGCAGCTTCTCACGTCTACCCTCGTCAACCTGTTTTAGTAATAGATGCTGGCACTTGCATTACCTATGATTTTATAGATAAGAACTCCGTGTATCATGGGGGTGCTATTTCTCCTGGGTTGCAGATGCGGTTTAAAGCCATGAATAGCTTTACCGATCAGTTGCCTTTGCTGAGCGCCAGTAAAAAAGTAGAGACTTACTTGGGAACATCTACAGAAGAAGCTATGCAAATAGGAGTAATCAAATCAATTTGTTATGAAATAGATGGATACATTGAAGATTATCATTCTGATTATGAAGATTTAACAGTTGTTTTAACAGGAGGAGATTATAAATTGTTGTCAGCATCTATAAAAAATAGCATATTTGCCACTCATAATTTTTTATTAAGAGGGCTTAACAAAATTCTTCAACTCAATTCAATTTAATGTTCACAAGATGTATTCTTTTTTTTATGATTCTGCTATTTGCTGGATCATCTGTATCCGCACAACAAGGGTCTAGGTCCCCGTATTCCTTTTTAGGTTTAGGAACCCAATCTTTTAGAGGAACTGTAGAAAATAGGTCTATGGCGGGCTTAGGTATGTTGAGTGATAGTATACACCTTAATCTTAAGAATCCAGCTGCCTATGCAGATTTAGCGCTCACAGCATTTACAACTGGTGCAACCATCAATTCTGTTTCTGTAGAGAGTGCATCTCAAGCGGATGATATTGAATACTTAACACTAGATTATATTGCTGTTGGTTTACCATTTAATAATCTTGGTGTAGGCTTTGGCGTTAAGCCAAGAACTGCTGTAGGTTATGAACTCCAAGAAATTGAAGATAGACGTATTTCACAATTTAGCGGAAGAGGAGGGGTCAATACAGTGTATTTTTCTGCTGGATTTGAACCTATCAAGAATTTTAGACTAGGTGCCACAGCCAATTATAACTTTGGAGATATTGAAAGTAGAGCCATAATTTTAAGAGATCAGGTTCAATTTTCTTCAAGGGAGAGGAATTTTATAACCATTAGTGGTTTTTCTTTTGATGTTGGGGCACTTTACGACGTAAAGTTGAACAACTCACTCACCTTGAGTACTTCTGGTCGCTATGAAACAGGTGCTGCATTGAATACAGAAGTGAGAAGAGAGTTTGCAACCATTCAGATTGGGCAAAATCAAACAGAATTAATAGTAAATCAAATAGACCAAGGTCCGTTCAACTCTGAGGTAGACCTTCCAGAGCTTTATGCATTTGGTTTAGGTATTGGTGAAAACAGAAAATGGTTTGTAGGTTTAGAGTATGAAAACTATTCTGCGCCAGATTTTTCTGCTTTGGGTTTTAATTTTGGTACGGATGTGGTTCAAAAAGAAGCTAGAGCTTTAAGGTTAGGAGGATATTTTATTCCGAGATATAATGATCCTGTAAGTTATTTAAAAAGAGTGGTTTACAGGGCTGGAATACGCTATCAAGAAACAGGATTAGAGTACCGTGGCCAAGATATAAATGAGTTTGGCATATCATTTGGTTTGGGTATACCAGCTGGACGACTTTTCACCAACGCAAATTTAGGTGTTGAATATTTCGAAAGGGGAACAACTTCAAATAATCTTGTGAAAGAAAAGTTTATTAGTGTATTTTTGAGTTTCTCTTTTAACGATAAGTGGTTCATTAAATCTAAATATAATTAAATACTTAAAATTATGAAGTCTAATATCGCATTTACAATTTTAGGAGTAGTAATGGCTGTAACCACCGCCACTGCTCAAGACTGCAATGTAACGCTCAGTTTATTTAATGAGAGTGCAAAGGTGAACAATTACGATGATGCTTATCCAAAATATAAGCAGTTAATCGAGTCATGCTCAGATACTCACATATTGATTTACCAAAGGGGTGAGAAAATTCTTGAAGGCATGATAGACCAAGCTGATACTGATGAGAGAAAAAATGAACTTATTCAAGAATATATTGATAATCAAATGATGCGTCTTGAAAAATTTCCTGCTAAAACTCAAAAAGGAGCCATGCTTGCTAGTATTGCCATGATTAAGTACAAAAATGAAGTTGGTACTTTAGAGGAGCGATTAAAAGCTTTTGAAGATGTAGCAGAAACAGATAAAGATAACTTTTCATCTCCAGTAGCGATTTATGCTTACTTCAGAATTGCAAATGATTTAAATGATGCAGGTGAAAGAGATATTCAATTTTTATTTGATAAATACGACGAAGTGATTGAGCTCATAGAAACTCAAGAAAATGATAAAGCAGCTGAGGCTAAGCCTTTGATTGAAAAACAAGAAGCTCAAGAGGAACTAACTTCTAGAGAGTCAAGAATTTTGAAAAATTCTGAAATTTACCTTCGAAATTATAATAAAATTAAAGGAAGCGTGAATTCTTTATTGGGTTCTAAAGCAGATTGTGAAAACTTGATGCCAATGTATAAGAGAGATTTTGATGAAAAAAGCAGTGATGTTAACTGGTTGAGAAATGCTAACGAGAGACTTTCTGCTAAAGATTGTACAGAAGACCCATTGTTTTTTCAAGTTTCAGAAGCTTTACATAAAATTGAACCTTCAGAATATTCTGCATATTCCTTAGGCCAGTTAGCAGAAGCTGATGGTGACAGAAAAAAGGCACTAGAGTACCTTAATGAAGCTGCAGAACTAGCTACAGACCAGTCTAAAAAGTCAAAAATCTATTACAGAATTGCAAATAACTTTAATGCTCAAGGAAACTATTCTCAAGCTAGAAATTACTACAGAAGAGCATTAGACAGTAAGCCATCCATGGGAGTAGCTTACCTTAAAATAGCAGAAATGTACGCAAAAAGTGCTAACAACTGTGGAACAACAGCATTTGAGAAAAGAGCTGTATACTGGTTAGCTGCAGATTACGCTGGAAGAGCTGGTAGAGTAGACCCTTCCTTAAGCTCAAACTCAAAAGCTTCTGTTGAAAGCTATAAAGGTAGAGCGCCTCAAAAGTCTGACATCTTCCAGGAAGATGCTGCTGGTAGCAAAATTTCTTTCTCTAGCTGTTGGATTGGAGAAAGCGTAGTGGTGCCAAACCTTTAAAATGAATTTAAAACCTCCATTATTTTTTAAAAGCATTGTTGTATGTATATTTACAACAATGCTTTTTGCATGTGAAGGCAACCTAAAAAATGTAAAACAACTAGAAAAAGACTTTCTGGAACCTCAGTCTAAAATTTATAACCTAAATTTATTTTATACAGACAGTGGAGCTGTAAAAGCAAATTTGAGAAGCCCAGAAATGCTAGATTTCACTAACAGAGCCTTCCCTTACAGAGAGTTTCCTCAAGGGATAGAACTCGATTTTTTTGAAAAAGATTCCAGCAAAAGCATTGTACTATCAGACTATGCCATTCAGTACTTAGAAACTGGCCTAATAGATTTAAGGAAAAATGTGAAAATTATTACCTCGGATAGTACAATTTTAAAAGGGTCTCAACTGTATTGGGACCAAGAGCAAGAATGGCTGTTTACAGATTATAATTATGATTTACAATTGCCCAACGGTGCTAGAAATCAAGGAGAAGGTTTTGATTCTGACCAGAATTTTACTAACTTCAACTCCAGATCCAATATAGGAATTCAATACATGCAAGACTGATGAAATTTTTTAAATACTTTGAGTACGCGTATATCGCCTTTGCCGTTTTTTTTCTTATTGAAGCCATTAGGGTCTGGGCAGAAAGCGAAAGTAGAGGATATCTCTACCTTTTCTTTGCTGCATTAGCAGTCTTTATGTTCTTTTTCAAGAGGCGTTTCAGAAAAAAATATCAAGACAAAAGGAATAAGTGATGAGTACAGAAGTTCTCATTATCATCACTTCACTTTTGCTTTCTGCTTTTTTCTCTGGAATGGAAATAGCTTTCATTTCTTCCAACAAAGTCCATATAGAACTCCAGAAAAACCAAACCAGTCTCATTGCTAGTGTTCTAAAAATCTTAACCCAAAAGCCTTCAAAATTTATAGCTACCATGTTGGTAGGTAACAATATTGCTTTAGTGATTTATGGGTTTTTTATGGGAGATTTGATCATGAATTGGTTAAATAACCTTAATCCAGTTCAGAATGAATTGATCAATTACTTTGTAACTGATGGAAGTCTCTTCACTCAAACCCTTATTTCTACCTTAATCATTCTCTTTACAGCAGAATTTTTACCAAAAGTTTTCTTTCAAGTTTACGCCAACGCGCTTTTAAAAGTATTTAGCATACCTGCTTTTTTGTTTTACTATGCGTTTAGTTTTATCTCTAATTTTGTGATTTGGATATCAGATTTTATCCTAAAAAGAGT
>PXBV01000303.1 GCA_003565575.1 Psychroflexus sp.
CCATCGGTATCTTCAAAAGTTTCAAGGCGTCCTATAAAGACAAGGCCCGCATTTAAATCACGATTAATTGTGTTTACTTGATCGAAACGAATTCTTACAACACCACCTCCGTTAACGATTTGTTGTTGAACAGCAGGTGAGAATATAATATAACCATCTCCTTGGTCACCACCACCACTTGTTGTGTTTGACCCATAAAATCTATTTCCACTTATTGTAGTTTCAGCAAGGCTTGCACCTGATAAATTTGAAAAACCTGGGAAACTTTGACTTATTGTTGCATCGGGGTTACTTATTACAACTCCGTTTTGAAGGGTTAAACGAATATTACCATATCGGTTTCTCTCACCATTAGTATTCCACAACATACTCGTTAATCTGAGTGCTTCAATGAAAACTGCTCCATTACTGTTCACAGAATTGGTGATATTCATATCAAAATCTGTATTATTTGCTGCACCTTCATTTATCGTAGTTGCATCGGGGTTAATAAAGGCGTTGCCATTATTTGTATAAGTTCCCGACACCTCACTTGTACCACTAGAAAAATTAAATGTAGCATTGTTGTTATCGATTCGATTGGCTGTCATACCAATATTATCGGTTATTTCAAGCCCTTCATCTACATCCAAAATACCATCATTATCACTGTCTAAATCACAGGCGTCTGGCACGCCATCTCCATCTGCATCCGCTGTTAGGTCTACACTACTGGAGATTGTAAAGTTACCAAGACTGTTTTCACAAGAGGTGTCATTGGCATCTCTTATAAACACCTCATAAGAACCCGCTACTAGTCCTGCAAAATTAGGACTTGCTTGCCATGTACCACTATTTAAACGGTATTGGTAATTAGAAGCTCCTGTGGGGTTGCTTATATCAATACTTCCTGTATAATCTGGAAAACTGCTACATTCAATGTTATTTACACTCACATCTGCATCAACAACACAAGTTTCATATTCTACTACAAGTTGAGGAATATTAGACCCTTGACGGCTTGAGAATCTAAAGTCAGAAGTATTGTCACCAACAAGTTCTAGAAGCATTCCATGGTTAGTATTAGTGCCATCTACCCAGCTTTGCACCATATTGGTTACGCTCCAATTTTTAAAACCTGTAGTACCAATGGCATTGCTATTTATAGATTCGCGCGTTGCAATAAAATCACCACCACTTCCAGAATTCCACGGAGTTCCTGTACTTCGGATGTTCCACGTAGCTTGGTTTTCTACCCAAGCACTAGTCATTCGGTGAACTCCAATATTAGTACCACTTGAAGTATTAGTTTTAAACACTCTTAAAGTGGCATTGGTAATGGTGGCACCCGTAGGTATTGAATTAAGATTGAATCTGATAATCATTCTAGCTCTTGCGGCTCCTTCTCTGTAAACATCAAGCGTAGTCTCAGTTCCATAATTTGTATTAGCGCTACCCGACCACAATTCTGTATCTGCTACAGAATTCAGTGTTACAGTTTGAGTCTGCGCAAAGAAATGTACCGAGGATAAAAATGCAAAAAGTATCAGGCTTTTCTTTAAAAAAATAGGAGAGTAATTTTTCACAATAGTTAAAATAAATTAAACAAATTCCACAAAAAAAACATTATTTTTCGACACCTAAAGCTAGATATTATATAACGTATTGTTAAAATATTGAGATGTGAATTCTCTTCACTTAGTTAGTTGTCTAATTTCTGAAGTGTAAATTAAACTCTGTTTTATTTTTTCTAGAACAAAAAGGAACTTTAGCCTTGTTATCTAAATAGAATTTAAGACATCAATAGTTTTAAAGGGGCGTAGCCCTGACATCATATTTTTACCCATATCCGGGTTTTAGATTTCAGGGCGATGCCCCTCTACTACAAATAGTTATGATGAATTATTAAGATTGGAGGGCTCTGCTCCCTGAGTTATGGTACAAAGTCATGATATGTCTTTCTTAAACCGTATATTTTATTAATTATGAATACTTTATGTTGTGTGCTAAATTAGTCTCTTTTAAAAATTAACAATAAAAGTTATATGATAGGTCTAAAGTTAATGTTGTGTCAACCAAAAAACACATATAATGGATAGTTGTTTATATTTATAAACTGGATACCGCATTGAATATTGATTAGTTACAAACACTCGTGTAATAGAGTGGATTGAGTAAAAGAGTCAGATTTTAGTGCTTATAGAAATAGACATTGATAATACAATTCCGAAAGATTAAAAATGATTCTTGACAACTATTTTAATAAGATTCTTTAAAAAACATCCAAACCGGTTTT
Organism: Psychroflexus sp.; assembly: GCA_003565575.1. GTDB lineage: Bacteria > Bacteroidota > Bacteroidia > Flavobacteriales > Flavobacteriaceae > Psychroflexus. Next base: position 2,276 of record PXBV01000303.1, read on the forward strand.
TCATGCTTTTTTGTAAATCACACAATGTATATTTGCCTCTTAATAATGCATTAAACATAGATTTGTGGATAAAAAGCGAATAAAGCGTGCATATAGAATAAGCAAACTTGTAGTTTATAAAGAAACACTTGTTGATTACAGAGAAAAACTTTGGACATTTATAGGTTATTTCATCGGCATTGGAAGTGTTGCTTTTATTCAAAATAATTATTTCACTAATTATGATAATTTATTTTTGATTGGTTCATTTGGGGCTACAAGTGTTTTGATTTATGGAGTAATTCAAAGTCCTTTAGCACAACCTAGAAATTTAATTGGCGGACATGTTGTTAGTGCTATAATAGGAGTAAGTGTTTACCAAATATTACCTGACATTTTGTGGATTAATGCGCCCTTGGCAGTATCACTTTCAATAGTGGCAATGCAGTACACCAAAACCCTTCATCCACCAGGAGGAGCAAGTGCTTTGATAGCTGTTACTGGATCAGAAAAAATTATAGATTTAGGTTATTTATATGTTCTTTTTCCTGTTTTATCTGGTGTATTGATTCTTTTCTTTGTCGCTCTTATTATAAATAACATCACTTCTCGAAGAAAATACCCAAATGATGGTCGTTTTTCTTATCATTTGAAGTGGTTTATTCAACCTATTCGAAAAGTTTCCAAAAAGCTAGAGAAAATAAATTAAATGTAACAGTTTACAATTTACAAAAGAGTATATGCGTTAAGGCTTTATAATGATTTGTTTAATAAAATACTATTTTTGTGCAGTTTTATTCATTAATTGTAATACCAATTCACCTAATTTTTTTTTAGAATAAGTTTCAAAATTAGTTTTATAATAAGTTCAATTCAAAATATAAATGCAGTTTTCGTTTCAAATTTTAAAACCTATCTTTAAATAATGAAAGGTTATGATAAGTCAAGTTTAATGAAAAAAGTTTTAGTAAGTATTTTATTTTTAGCCTTGAGCATTTCCTCTTATTCCCAGTCTTTTGGGGAGATACAAAAAGTAGAAAGAATAGGGGATAAAATTTTCAGAAGGGGGGCAAGACCACTTATAAACACAAGCTATGACCAAGTTGGAATGTATCAGTTTACGTTAAACGATTTAGTACCAACCAAAGGGCGTAAAAGTTTTTGGGAGAAGAAGAATAATTTTACTTTGGATGTAAATGAAGTAGCTTTTGTCAATTGGAATGCTGGTGGTACCAACTCCATTTCTGGACTTTATGGTATGAGAATAGTAAGGACCTACAGGAATGATGGATTTAGATGGGACAATCAATTTAGATTTAGATATGGCGTAAATCAACAAGAAGAACAAGAATTAAGAAAGACAGACGATGATTTGGAGCTAAGCTCGTCTTTTGGATATGAAGTCTCCAAAGATTCAAAATGGTTTTATTCTGGCCGATTTAGTTTTAGAACTCAAGTAGCAAGAGGTTTTAATTATCCCAATACAGAGGTGGCGATTTCAGAATTTATGGCTCCTGGCTATATGTTTTTGGGGGTAGGTGCTAAATATGTAGAACCTAATGAGAAATTTGAGCTGTACTTATCTCCCTTAACACAAAGAACCACATTTGTGATGAACCAACGCTTGGCCAATCAAGGCTCCTTTGGAGTTCAAGCAGCGGTGAGAGATGCAGACGGTAACATTATTGAAGAAGGAGAAAACATCAGAAATGAGCTGGGGATTCAAGTCACCAATCAATTTGAAACCGAAGTTTTTGAAAATACCAATCTGATAAGTAGAGCCAATTTGTACACAGATTATCTCAATGATTTTGGAAATATTGTGATAGACTGGGAGCTTATTCTTAACTTTAGAATTAATAACTATATGCGTGCTAATATTGGAGTGCATATTCGCTATGATGACGATATTAAAACCCAGCAAGAAGATGCTAGTGGTAATACAGTAGAAGCTGGTCCCAGAATACAGTTAAAGCAACAATTGGGTATAGGAGTTGCTTTAGATTTATAGACATCTTATTTAACTTTGAAATATTATCCTATTTTAAGATTCAAAAAATCACTTGATTTCCCTTAAATTTGCAGCACACAAAAAGGATATGCTAGATAAACTAAATTTTATAAAACAACGATTTGATGAGGTAAGCGATTTAATTATTCAGCC
>PXBV01000167.1 GCA_003565575.1 Psychroflexus sp.
ATTCCTGAATTTGCAGAAACACCACCGCCAATTGCCACTTCATTAATTCCAGTTTGTTTTACCGCCTTTTTAAGCTTAGACATCAGGATCTCAACTACCTTTCTTTGAAAAGAAGCAGATAAATCATTGATGTTTTCTTCAATAAAATTTGGATTAGCTTTTGTTTTTTTCTGAAGAAAATACAACACAGACGTTTTTAATCCGCTAAAACTAAAATCTAAACCCTTCACATTTGGTTTTGCAAATTCAAAAGCATCAGGGTTTCCTAATTTAGAATGCTTGTCTATTTCTGGACCAGCGGGATAAGGTAATTTTAGCATTTTCCCACATTTATCAAAGGCTTCACCAATAGCATCGTCTAGTGTTTCTCCAATAACCGTCATATCAAAATAGCTTTTGACGAGAACAATTTGCGTATGGCCACCACTTATGGTAACACCTAAAAATGGGAATGTGGGTGTTTTACTGCTTTCATCTTCAATAAAATGAGCTAACAGGTGGGCCTGCATGTGATTTACTTCAATAAGAGGAATATCTAACGCAAGGCTTAAGGATTTAGCAAACGAGCTCCCAACAAGCAGAGACCCCATAAGGCCAGGTCCTCTAGTAAAGGCAATAGCAGACAATTGCTCTTTTGTAAGGTTTGCCTTTTTTAAAGCTTGATCAACTACAGGAACTATATGTTGCTGATGAGCTCTAGAGGCTAACTCTGGAACTACACCGCCGTATTGCATATGGACGTCTTGAGTAGCAACAACGTTACTAAGGACTTTAGAATTACAGAAAACAGCTGCCGAAGTATCGTCACAAGACGATTCTATACCCAAAATAAAGGTGTCTTTTGATGTCATTTATAAGTCAATATCATAGTTATAATAGCAAATCTAAATAAATTTGTGGCTGTATTGAAGGCATTTAGGATTAGTATTTGATATATCTTTGAAAAAAATAAGAACTAGGTTGTTAAAACAGATTTGGAAAGCAATTAAAAAAACCTTTATAGGCATATTATTAATAATAGCCTTACTGGTCTTGGTATTCTTGATTCCTCAAGTTCAAACTTACTATGGAAAACAATTGATAGCAAACTTTAATGACCTGTATCAAACTGATCTACAAGTTAAAGGACTTAAAGTTAATTATAAAGGGAATATAGTTCTAGACGATTTACTGCTTAGAGATGATCATCAAGATACCATCATTTATGCCAAATCCATTTCAACATCTTTGATTAATTTATCCAACTTATCTGGAAGTTATCTACATTTTTCAAATACAGAATTTGACCAATTAAAATTTCAGCTAAAGCAATATAAAGATGAAGAGTACGATGAATTTACTAAATTTTTAGAACGACTTAACGATACTACTACAACTTCAAGTACACCATTTCAATTGACCATTAATAGGGCTTTAGCTTTTGAAAGTGAGTTTGTTATCATCAATGAAAATTTAAAAAAAGACCCCACCTTTTATATAAAAGACTTAGACTTTAATTTAACCAACTTTCAACTTCTGGGGCCTGATCTAGCTTTCAATTTAAGGCGACTTTCAGGTAGGCTTAACCAAGGAATCTTTGTAGAAGACTTGAAAACACAATTCACATATAGTCCACAAGAAATGAATTTTCAAAACTTGAGTTTGGAAACTTTATTTTCAAAAATTGAGGGCGAGTTGAAGTTCAATTATAAAAGAGAAGATTTAAAATATTTTTTTGATAAAGTGGACTTGGTGGCCAACTTTAAGCCTTCCATGGTGTCTAGTTCAGATTTACGAAATTTCTATGGGGGATTTGCCTATTCTAAATCTATGACATTACAAGGAGAAGCTAGTGGGCAGCTCAACAATCTTGACCTAAAAAATCTTAAAATAAAAGGTTTGAAACAAACTCAAGTGGATGGGGAGTTAAAGCTTATCAATTCATTTGGAAATTCAGCCTTCAAAATGATAGGAACTGGTTTAGATATTAAAACCAATTATGAAGACTTGATAGGTTTATTCCCATTAACTCTTAAAAATAATTTGCCAACATTTACACAAGAATTAGGCGCAACGCAATTGAAAGGAAAAATTGAACTTTCTAAGAATGATTTAATTACAGATTTAAGATTAAATTCTAAACTTGGGAAAGCAGATGTAAATTTGAATTTTAATGACTACCAAAATCAAGAGGAAGTTAGCTATAAGGGATTACTAAATGTCAAAAACTTTGATGTTGGTCGTTTTTTAAGCATCAATACCTTAGGAAGAACAAGTTTTAGCTTAGATGTAAATGGCTCTGGATTTACAAAATCAAGTTTGGATACAGAGGCTCTAGGTATGATAAGCGCTTTGGAAATAAAAAACTACACCTACAAGGATTTAAAAGTAAATGGTAACTTTAAAGCCCCTTATTTTAAGGGAAACTTAGAAAGTTTGGATCCTAATTTTCTTTTCTACTTTAATGGAGAAGTAGATGCTTCAGAACAGGAAAGTACCTTTAGTTTTGATGCCAACATAGACCAGGCTAATTTGTATGCTCTTAATATTGTAAAACGAGATACAGTAGCCAACTTCAAAGGTAAATTGAACGTAGACTTAGTTGGGACAAGTATAGATGATTTAAAAGGAACCTTGAACTTTAATTCTTTTAGATATGAAAACACTAGCGAGGCTTTTGCTTTTGAAGATTTGATTATCACATCAGCCTTTAAAGATGCCAAACAAACTATAAATATTGATAGTCCCGATGTTATAAGTGGAAAATTAGAAGGTGAATTTTTACTAACGTCTATGCCAAGTCTTTTCTCAAAAGCGATTGAAAACTTATACTTTAGGTCTAAAAAAGATACAAAGTCCAATCAGCAATATCTTGATTTTGATTTAAATATTTATAACAAAATTGTAGAAGTTTTTTTTCCCGAAATAGAAGTAGCCCCCAATACATTTATAAGAGGAAATATTGATGCCAGCGAAAGTGATTTTACCTTAAACTTTAGGTCTCCATATTTCAAAGCTTATAACAATACATTTAAAAATGTCAATGTTCAGATAGATACCCAGAGTCCTCTCTATAATTCATACGTAGAAATTGAAGATATCCGAACCGCATATTATAACATTTCAGACTTCAATATGATTAATGTCAACTTAAAAGATACACTTTTTGTAAGGACTGAATTTAAGGGAGGTCAACAACAAAGCGATAATTTTAATTTGAGTATGTACCAAACCGTTAGTGATGATGATAAATCTACCTTTGGTTTCAAACGCTCTAGCATTGTTTATAATGATAATTTGTGGTTTATTAATCGTGAGTCCAGTAAAAATAACAAAGTTGATATAGAGCGAGGTTTCCAAAATTTTAAAATTGATTCTCTGAAAATTTCTAGCGGTAAGCAGTCTATCTTTTTTGATGGTATCCTTCGTGATTCAACCTACAAAGACTTAAGACTTGACTTGAACGAAATTCAATTATCAGACATTATCCCAAAACAAGATAGTATTCAATTTAATGGTGTTTTAAATGGAAAATTAGATGTTTTTCAAAAAAACCAAATTTACTCTCCAAATCTTGATATCAGTATTCAAGACCTAAAATTCAACTCCGTAGAATATGGCCAATTTTCACTGGAGGCTGATGGTAATAAAGACCTTAGCTCAATAGAGCTTTTATCAGAATTGAAACTAGAAGACCAGTCACTTTTTAAAGCAGATGGATTTGTAGTAACCAAACAACTTCAGCAATTTTTTGATGTGGATGTAAATTTTAACACTTTTGATTTTAGCTCGTTTAGTGTCTTTGGAGGAGATGTGGTTTCAAAAATTAGAGGGTTTGCCTCGGGTAAAATAGAAGTAGAAGGTCTAGTATCCAATCCTTCATTTAAGGGAGGTTTAAATTTGAATCAAGCAGGATTGAGTATTCCCTATCTCAATATTGATTTTGATTTTGATGAAGGTTCAACAATAGGATTTAATCAAAACGAGTTTGTGTTTGAAAATATTGGGCTAACTGACGTCAAGTACAAAACCAAAGGATTTTTTAATGGAACCATAAGCAATCAAAACTATTCGAGTTGGTTTTTTGATTTATCTATAAACTCAGATAATATTGTTGCTTTGGATACAGAGTTTAAAGAAGGAGATTTATACTACGGCACAGCTTTTATAAATGGAAGTGCATCAATTGTAGGGCCTACTAATGCAATTGACATTATAATAGATGCCTCTACCCAAAAGAACACCTCTTTTAAAATTCCTTTAGATGATACTGAGTCTCTTGGAGATAACTCCTTCGTGTATTTTTTAAGCGAAGAAGATAAAATTTCCAAAGAAGAGGGCAGAAGTTTACAGTTTGAAAAATCTAGAGGCTTAGGCTTAAATTTTGACTTAGATATTACAAGAGATGCAGAGGTGGAAATCGTTGTAGATCCCATAAATGGGAGTAGTCTTAAAGGACGAGGAACTGGTACCTTGCTTATTGAAATCAATACTTTAGGAAAATTCAATATGTACGGCGATTTTATTGCTGCTGAAGGTGAATATAATTTTAAATATTCTGGACTAGTTCAAAAACGTTTTGAATTAGTGCCTGGTTCTAGTTTACGTTGGAATGGTGATCCTCTAAGGGCTAATGTAGACCTTCAAGCCAAATACACCACAGAAGCTAATCCAGCCATCTTATTAGAAAATCCTTCTGTGAATCGTGATATTCCCGTTGAAGTTCTTATCAACCTAGGTGGAGAAATTATTCAACCAGATATAGATTTTAGCCTCAATTACCCTAATTTATCTTCGGTTGTAAAAAGTGAATTGGAATATAGAGTTCAAGGTAGAGAAAATACAGAACTTCAAGCCCTATCACTAGTAACACAAGGCACGTTTTATAGCCAATCAGGATTGGGACAAAATGCCATAACTGGAAATTTAATTGAAAGAGCCTCGGGGATTGTAGATGACTTTATCGCTAAAGAAGATAATAAATTTAAATTAGGACTCAATTATCAACAAAATGATAGAAGTTTAACTCAAAATAATTTAGCAGATAGAGTAGGGGTTTCTATTAAAACTGAAATAAGTGACAAAGTATTAATAAGCGGTCGTTTTGGGGTCCCAGTTGGAGGTGTTACGGAGAACGTAGTATTTGGTGAAGTAGAAATGAGTTTTCTTTTAAACGAAACCGGAAGTTTAAAAGCTAATGTCTTCAACAGAGAAACGGATATACAATTCATTGGAGAAGAACTAGGTTACACACAAGGAATAGGGCTTTCTTATACGGTAGATTTTGATTCTTTTAAAGAGTTGGTTTCAAAAGTTTTAAACAAAAAATTTTCAATAAAACAAAGTGGTAGAGAGGAGGAAGAGCAACGTGTGGATGACATTAAACTTCCTTCCTATATTGATTTTCCTACCAACAATAAATAATCATATTTGTGATAGTCATTAAAAGTCTTATTTCTCTACTCTTTAAAGCTTCTTTTTATAACTTATAATTTAGACTATTGGTTTTTATAAGCTATAAGACTTATTTCAACATTAGCGTCTTTTGGTAGTCTAGCTACCTGAACAGTTTCTCTAGCTGGAGCCGACTTCTCATCGAAAAACGCCCCGTAAATTTTATTTATTGAAGCAAAGTCATTCATATCCGAAATAAAAATACTGGTTTTAATGACATCAGAAAAATCCATGTTGGCTTCCTTCAAAATAGCTTCAAGGCTTTTCATCACGCGTGTTGTTTCTTCTTCAATTGATCCAAATAGGGTTTCTCCAGTTTTAGGGTCAATGGCTATTTGTCCAGAGGTGTAAAGAAACCCATTAATACGTATTGCTTGGTTGTAAGGTCCAATTGGAGCAGCTGCATCCTTGGTTTGAATAATTGTTTTCATAGTTGATTTATATTTAGAAATTCATTTCTAGTAGTCAAAAGTTGTTCAAGAAAAAATAAGATTTTAATTATCTATTTTGTTAATCATCTTTCTATTGAACTGTTCTATCTCGTTCTCTGTTTTTATCATATTTTACATCTTGCAAAATATTGGATTTTATGCCAATAAAAAAGAACCAAGACTCTCTTATACCAAATGGAGTCCAATTGAAGCTCATCTGCCAACTCTTTAAGTCTTTTGCAAACCTTAACTGAGTAAAGGAAAAGCCTTTGTTCCTAATATCATATCCAGAAGACAAGCCAACATTCCAAGTTGGTGATAACTCAATATCTCCAGAAAACATAATAGAATGAGAACTGATTTGGTTTTGCCTAGCATTGTTGGCGTAGGTCATCGTGTAGGATAGGTTAAGATTCCAAGGCATAGCGTAATTGTAACGTTCACTATCATCTTCTTTGGGCTCTTTATTTTGATTTCTATTCATCATTTCACTAGAACCAAACAAATCATCTGGTCTTCCACCATTTCTGAAACTTTCTGAGTCGTATTGGTCATCATCATCTCCATCATCATCATCTTTTGGGTCTCTTTGAAAGTCTTTATTGGATAAGGCATAACTAAAACTGGCATTGGCTCGTGTCAACCTAAACAAACTCCCACCGTTGTTGATGTTCAATTTATTTATTCGCCTATTGTTACTATTCAGCGCATACATGTCTAGAGTTCCTAAAAAATTGATGGCTAACTTATCCTTCACTACAGGAAGAGTTCCTCTCATGGCAATAGGGCTTAAATTAAGGGAATCTGCAGCAAAATTATAGTTAGTACTAAGTCCAAAATTACTCAGTAAACTTCTTTTTTCAAAGCGGTCATCTCCCGTTAAAGTAGAATCTTTCTTTCTTACTTTGGCTTCAATATCATTGGTGATATTGAAAGACATACTGCTAGAAAACATATTTCCAGGTGCGCCATTTAATGTACCCTCAAACCTAGAGTATTCAACAATTTCATCTTCAAGTCCAGCAACACCCGTTCTTACAAATTCATCATAGTATTGACTAAAACCTGGATTAACATTGTAAGAGACAGAAGGCCTTACCACATGCCGAATGGCTTTTATCTTTTTATCATCTCCAAAATTAAACATACCATAGACCGTTGTTCCAATTGCTGTAGAAAAATTATAAGTTCTGTAAGAGTCAAAACCATTAATAGTATCCCTCCTTACTTGCCTTAACTGTTCATCATAACTTTGCTCAAAGGTTCTCATGGTCCAAACTTCATCAAAATTTGCATTAGTACTTACACTAAAGTGTTCAAAAATCTTAAAGTTAGTAGAAATAGGGATTGTATGCCTTGCGCCAGCATCTGCATCTCTAAACATTTCTGGACGGAAGAACAAAGAGTCTGTAGTGCTAATTCTATTTTCAGCTCTTACATTGTATTGTAAGTTAATATTTTGAATGGCTCCTTTTTTAGCACCTGATTTAGGCTCAAAAGGGAAAATTCTACCGATACTAAATTGTAAAGTAGGTAAAGTAAGGTTGATAACTTCTGTATTTGTGTTTTGATTGTGGGTAGCAGAAATATTCAAGTTCATACCCAACTCACTTTCAAACGTCTTAGAATAGGATACAGATGAGTTTAAGGTATTGTTTAAGAAATTACCTGTATTGTTTTGATTTACAGATTCTTGATAATAATTGCTTGAGCCTAAATTTACAGATGCTGAAAATCTTGAAGATGGACTCGCCTTTGGGTCTTGGCTATGACTCCAACGTAAATTATAAATAGTAGATTCACTAAAGTTTGGAAAACCGCGTTCTTCTTGAAGGAGTTTTTCATACCTAAAAGCCATATTCCCATTAAACTTATACCTCACGTTGTAATTGCTTTCCATCCGTATTCCATAACTACCGTTGGTATAATAGTCTCCCTGAAGTGCTAAATCTACTTTATCACTTATGGCAAAATAGTAACCGCCATTCATCAAGAAAAAGCCTCTATTTCTATTTTCACCATAAGAAGGAATAATAAATCCAGACGTTTGGGTATCAGACATCGGGAAAAAACCAAAGGGTAACCCCAGTGGTGTAGGGACATCTGCTATATACATATTAACAAAGCCAGTTACGATCTTACTATCTGGAACAAATTTAATTTTCCTAGCGAAAAAGTAATAATCTGCATCATCAACGTCTTCTGCAGTTGTAAATTTTGCGTTTGCTAAGTAATAGATAGAATCGTTTTGACGCTTAGAGATTTCTCCTTTCACCTTAAAACCTCCTTGTTCGGTTCTTGAGTTAAAGACTAAAGCTTTTTGAGAGTCAAAATTAAATATTAAACTATCAGGCTCTACCAAGTTTTCACCCTGTTGAAAAGTAGGGGATTGTTGATAAACCCCAGCTGTGTCTATAATTCCAGAAGCAAATACTTGATTTTTGGCATTATCTATAACTATATTTCCAGCCTCAATAGTCATATCACCATAAACAATGACTGCCTCATTGTAGAGGTACATTTTGTCTTCTTTTCTAGAAAGTCTTTTGTAATCTTTGGCATAAGCATCTACAAGATCTGTAAGCGTTTCTCGTTTCCTGATAGGCTCCTTTTTAACAATAGTGTCTCCAATAGTAAATTTGATGCGGTTTACAATAGAATCGGCTTCATTTTTGATTAAATAACTAAAGTCGATTTTTTGAGGCTCTTTTTCTTGTCCATAAAGGCCAAAGCTAGCAAGAAATCCTATCAAAAAAAGTATGTGAAGTAAATTTGTACGCAACGCTTTAAGTACTATTTTTGTAAATGAGGTCAAAATTAGAAAGCCCAAAATTACATTTTATTTTTATGCTTCCTAAAAAAGTTTAAAATATCATTCACAATTATATCATCTATGCTCAGACTTAACTTCCCTCTTTTAATTATATTGTTTGTATCCTACTTTTGTATGCATATAAATACGGTATATCCTCAAACCAACGCCAATAAATTTACAGTAGTACTTGACCCTGGCCATGGAGGAAAAGATGCAGGCAATACAGGTAATAATTATCTAGAAAAAGAAATAGCTTTAAAAATTGCTTTGGTAGTAGGAAAGCAGCTAGAGAAGTACGAAGATATAGAAGTGATATTCACAAGAAAGACCGATGTGTTTATTCCTTTAGATAAACGAGCTGAAATTGCAAATAAGGCAAAAGCGGATTTATTTGTGTCCATTCATTGCAATGGTGTAGCAAACGACGCTCCATCTGGAACAGAAACTTTTGTTTTAGGTCTGCATAGAAACAAAGATAACCTTGAAATAGCAATGAAAGAAAACTCGGTAATCAAATTTGAAGACGATTACAAAGTTAAATATGATGGCTTTGATCCAGAATCTCCAGAATCTTACATTGGTTTTACTATTATGCAAGAAGAGTTTTTAGACCAAAGTGTGTTGTTGGCAAGTTTTGTACAACAGCAATTTACTTCTACCTTATCTTTGAAAAATAGGGGCGTCAAACAAGCTGGCTTTCTTGTCTTAAGAGAAACCTACATGCCTAGTGTTTTAATTGAAACTGGTTTCTTGACCAATAAAAATGAAGGTGCTTTTCTGAATTCAAAAGCTGGTCAAACCAAGCTAGCCAATGCAATAGTAGATGGAATCAACAACTATAAAAACACAATTAATGTAGAAGCCTTAGAGTCTGAACTCAGTCAGTACAGACTCAGTACAGAAGATGTAATGGAAGATTTTGCTTCAGTTGTCTTTAAAATTCAATTAGCTGCAAGTTCTACTAAAATAGAGCCTTCTCCTCAAAACTTCAAAAAACTTGAACCCATTACAAGATATCAAGAAAATGATTTGTTTAAGTATTTGTACGGTCAAACCAACAATTATATGAACGCTCAAACCTTGAGAGATAAAGCTAAAGCCGAAGGATATACCTCTGCCTTCATTGTTGCTTTTAATGCGTCTGGTGAAAAAATATCCATCAAAGAAGCTTTGAATACAAGACCAAAAGATTAGTATTCTTTAAAGTTTTATTACATTTGAAACAAATCTAATTTACAACCATTGAAAAAAGAATTAAAAGTTGGAATCTTAGTTATAGTTGCTGTTTTTCTGCTAATGTTTGGATACAATTTCTTGAAGGGTAATAATTTATTTAATGCTTCAAGAACATTTTATGCCATTTATGAAAATGTAGAAGGTCTAAGCCCCTCTGCTCCAGTAACCATAAACGGTTACCAAGTAGGCACAGTTACAGATATTGATTTTATGACTTCTGGAGAGTTGCTAGTCACCATGAATCTAAACAATAAATTTAGTTTTCCCAGAAAGAGCATAGCCAAAATTTATGGTGGTGGTTTGATAGGTGGGAAGTCTATGCAAATTCAATTAGATGAGGATTTTAGTGAGATGGCCAAATCTGGCGATACGCTTCAATCTGAAGTTGAAGAAGGCTTATTAGAACTTGTGAATGACCAACTTACTCCACTAAAAGATAATATTTCTAATGTAGTGGTTCAAGTAGATACACTCTTGAAATCTATCAATTTTATATTAGATATAGAAACAAGAGATCATCTTAAAACCTCCATCAAAAGCCTAGATGGAACTTTAGCATCCTTAAATTCATCTACCTCTGAAATTGATTTGATTTTAAAAAATAACAAAGACGAAATAAATACTTCTGTAAAGAAGTTCAGTGAAACGGCTGATAACTTTTCTAAATTGTCAGATTCATTATCAAAAATAGAGTTCAATAGAATAGCTCAACAAGTAGATGTAACCTTATCTAATCTTAAAAATATTTCAGATCAACTTAACAAAGGTGAAGGAAGTTTAGGTAAATTGCTTCATGATGAACAACTGTATGAAAATGTTGAAAATGCTACCAAAGAAATGGAAGAATTGATGCGCGATTTAAAACTCAACCCAAAGCGCTATGTCCATTTTTCTATATTTGGAAAGAAGAATAGAAAGTATCAAGAACCAGAAAGTCAAAACTGATGTTAGAATTTATACCTCAAGTCATATTTGTTATTTTAGTAATCGCAGCAATAGCGTTTTTTGCTAAAAATGTTTCTAGACTTAAGCGTAACATTAATCTAGGCAAATCTATTGACAAATCAGACCATAAGGACATTAGATTCAAAAAAATGCTGAAGATAGCTCTTGGTCAGTCCAAGATGGTGGTAAGACCAATTGCAGGAATTTTACACATTATTGTTTACGTTGGATTTATTATCATTAACATAGAAGTTTTAGAAATTATTATAGATGGTGTGGCAGGTACACATCGTATTTTTGGGTTTTTAGGTCCAGCTTACAGCTTTCTAATTGGCAGCTTTGAAATTCTAGCTTTTCTAGTATTGGCAAGCGTTATCATCTTTTGGACAAGAAGAAACTTAATGAACATCAAGCGGTTTTTATCCAAAGAACTCAAGGGCTGGCCAAAAAATGACGCCAACTATATTTTATACTTTGAGGTTGTACTCATGGTGTTATTTTTAACCATGAATGCAACTGATTATCAACTTCAACTCATTGGAGCTTCTCATTATGCAAATGAAGCTGGAGTTGTGGGAAGTTTTCCTGTAAGTCAATATTTATTACCACTCTTTGAAGGTATGAGCGAAGCCACGCTTATAGCTATCGAAAGAACGGCTTGGTGGCTTCATATTATAGGAATATTAATTTTTCTTAACTATTTATATTACTCAAAACATCTTCACATATTACTAGCTTTCCCGAATGTGTATTTTTCAAATTTAAATGAATTAGGGAAATTTAAAAATCTTGAGGCTGTTACTAACGAAGTAAAGTTAATGATGGATCCAAATGCAGATCCTTTTGCAGAAACAGAAGGCGGGGAGGATGAAGTCCCAGAAAAATTTGGAGCTAGTGATGTACAAGATTTGAATTGGTTTCAACTTTTAAGTGCTTATACATGTACAGAATGCGGTAGATGTACTTCAGAATGTCCTGCTAACCAAACTGGAAAATTGCTTTCTCCCAGAAAAATAATGATGGATACTAGAGACAGATTAGAAGAAGTAGGTAAGTTGATTGAAGGAGGAAAAGAAATAACATCTGATAAACAGTTACTAGACAATTACATCACCAGAGAAGAGCTTTGGGCTTGTACCACCTGTAATGCTTGTGTGGATGCATGCCCTGTGGGTATTGATCCTTTATCTATCATCATGGATATGAGACAATACTTGGTGATGGAAGAAAGTGCAGCTCCTGCAGAATTAAATAACGCCATGTCAAATATTGAAAACAATTCGGCTCCATGGCCTTATAACCAACAAGATCGACTAAACTGGGCAAAAGAAGTATAATTATGTCAAAACAAACACAATCTAAAGCATCAAAAGTAAAAACGGTAAGCCCAAGCTTACCTGACGGTATAAAAAATTACTTAATAGATATTGATGGAACCGTTACTGAAGATGTTCCTAATGAAGAGCCGGAACGTATGGCCACCTGTGAACCATTTCCAGATGCTCTAGTAACCGTAAACAAGTGGTATGATGCAGGTCATCAAATTTGTTTTTTCACTTCTAGAGTGGAGGAACATAGAAAAGTAACAGAAGATTGGTTGAATAAACACGGATTTAAATATCACAGTTTATTAATGGGAAAACCAAGAGGTGGAAATTACCACTGGATAGATAACCACATTGTAAGAGCCACTAGATATAAAGGACAATTTACAGATTTGGTAGAAAAACAAGAAACCATTGAAGTGTTTAAAGATTAAATGAAAGTAAATGAGTGAAAGTGTAAAAGTGCCAACTATGGCATCCTATGTTGCAGAAGGAAAACAACCTGAAGTTCTATTCTGGGTTGGTTGTGCAGGAAGTTTTGATGATCGAGCAAAAAAAATCACAAAAGCTTTTGTGAAAATATTGAATCAAATTGATGTCAAATTTGCTGTTCTTGGAACTGAAGAAGGTTGCACAGGTGATCCGGCCAAGCGTGCAGGAAACGAATTCCTTTTTCAAATGCAAGCAATGACAAATATTGAAGTCTTAAATGCTTATGAAGTAAAAAAAATTGTTACCGCTTGCCCACACTGCTTTAATACTATCAAAAACGAATATCCATCCTTAGGTGGGAGTTATGAGGTTATCCATCACACCCAATTTTTAAAACAACTTTTAAATGAAGGCCGCTTAAAGGTAGAGGGAGGAAAATTTAAAGGAAAGCGCATTACTTACCATGACCCATGCTACCTAGGAAGAGCAAACGGTGAGTATGAAGCCCCTAGAGATTTACTTCGAAAACTAGAAGTAGAATTGATAGAAATGAAGTCTTGTAAGTCTAAAGGTCTTTGCTGTGGTGCTGGAGGAGCTCAAATGTTTAAAGATGCAGAAAAAGGAGATAAAGAAGTAAATATCCATAGAACAGAGCAAGCTTTAGAAATTAAGCCAGAAGTAATTGCCGCAGGTTGCCCGTTTTGTAATACAATGATGACAGACGGAGTTAAAAATAAAGAAAAACAAGATGATATTGAAGTCTTGGACGTAGTAGAAATGATTGCAAACGCAGAAGATTTATAAGCTATATGGTTATAGAATTTAAAGATTTACCAAGTTCAGCTAGAGTTTGGATTTACCAAGCTAACAGAGGATTTAATGATGAAGAACTTAAACAAATTTCAGAAAAAATAAAAGAATTTTTAGAACGATGGACTGTTCATGGAAAGGCATTAAAAGCTGGGTTTGAAATCAGATATAAACGCTTTATAGTTATTGGATTGGATCAATCTCAAGCCAATGCTAGTGGTTGTTCTATAGATGCTTCTGTACATTTTATACAAACGCTAGAGAAGGACTACAATGTAGACTTACTAGACAAAATGAACGTAAGTTTTAAAAATGGAGAATATGTTGCCTACAAGCCACTATTGGATTTTAAAAAAATGGTAAAACAAAAAGCGGTCTCTCCACAAACTATTGTTTTTAATAATCTTGTGAATACCAAAGAAGAATATACAGACTTTTGGGAAGTGCCAATGACTGAAAGTTGGCACAGCCGATTTTTATAAAAACTATGAATATAAAACTTTGCTTTAAGGTCATCTTTTGGGTGGCTTTTTTTTCATTTACAAACGTATTTTCTCAAAGCAGCCTATTTGATGAAGATATGCAATCTCAAAGGCATTGGGTGGATTCCATTTATTCAACTTTGAGCCTTGAAGAAAAAATAGGACAATTATTTATGATTGATGTCTTCACTAATAAATCTGATGAAGAATTAGATCAAATCGAAAAATTTATTGAGAGACATAAAATAGGTGGCGTTATTTTTTCAAAAGGCAACCCGCACCGCCAAGCAAAGTTTACTAATAAAATTCAAACTAAAAACAAGATACCACTCTTGATAGGAATGGATGCTGAGTGGGGCTTAGCTATGCGCCTAGACTCTACCTTTGCTTTTCCATGGAATATGACTTTAGGAGCAATTCAAGACACTACAATTGTTAGAAAAGTTGGATACGAAATAGGTAAACACAATAAAAGGCTTGGAGTTCATATCAATTTTGCACCAGTTGTAGATATAAATACAAATCCAGAAAACCCCATCATTGGAAATAGATCTTTTGGAGAAAGTAAAGATATTGTTATATCACACTCCCTTGCACTAATGAATGGAATGCATGATGCTGGAATCCTAACCAGTGCCAAGCATTTTCCTGGTCATGGTGATACTGAATTAGACTCTCATAAAACACTGCCTACCATAAGTTTTTCTGAAGAACGTATTCGTTCAGTTGAGCTTGAACCCTTCAAAACATTGATTGACCGCGGAGTAAGTAGTGTTATGGTTGCGCATCTAAACGTACCTAGCCTTGAAGAAAGACCAAATTACCCATCTTCATTATCACCCAAAATTGTTTCAGACTTGCTTATTGATGAATTGGATTTTAAGGGTTTGGTAATTACTGATGCCTTAAATATGAAAGGAGTGAGCAACTTTAGTCAACAAGGTAGAGTAGACCTACAAGCTTTTAAAGCTGGAAGCGATATTTTATTGATTTCAGAAAACGTTCCAAAAGCTATCCAACTCATTAAAGAAGCTATTTCTGAAGGAGAGATTTCTGAAGATAGACTAGCCAACTCTGTCAAAAAAATTCTTTTTGCAAAATACAAGGTTGGTTTACATAACTTTAAGCCCATTGAAACCTCAAATCTAAGGTCAGATTTAAATTCAAAAACAAATCAAGCGCTATTTCAAAAGGCTATTGAAAACGCTACAACACTTTTAAAAAATGATTTGGGTTTACTGCCCATAAATGATGTTGAACACCAAAAAATAGCTTATTTACCCTTAGGTGATGATAACGGTGACACATTCTTTGAAACCTTAAATCGTTACGCAAAAGTGCATAAGCTTGAACATATAGATAGAATTTTAAACTCTTCAAATCCATTGAGTTTTGACCATATCATTGTGGGGTATCATAAATCTGATGCCAATCCATGGACCAGCTATAAATTTACTCCTTTTGAAATCAATTTAATAGAACAACTTTCACGTGATCAGAAGATAACTTTAGTTAATTTTTCAAGGCCTTACAGCTTATTAGACCTTAAAAGTTTTATCAACATAGATGCCATTTTTCAGGTATACCAAAACAATGAAATTGCACAATCCGTTGCTGCTCAACAAATTTTTGGAGCAATAGACGTAAAAGGTAAACTTCCTGTTAGTATTACATCGGCATTACCAGAAGGTACGGGCTACACTTTGAAAGCAAATGGAAGGTTGGGTTATGATTATTTACAGAATTCTGGCTTCCAACAGGATTTGGAAAGTCGGATAGATTCTATTGCTAATTATGTTTTAGAAAAAAAGATGACACCTGGCATGCAGATTTTAGTAGCTAGAAAAGGTAAAGTTATTTATGATAAAAACTTTGGCTATCATACTTATGACAATACAACACAAGTTGAAAGCCATCATGTGTATGACTTAGCTTCTTTGACCAAAATTTTAACAAGTCTTCCTCTTTTAATGGTTCTGGAAGAAAACCACAAACTGAATTTAGAATCTAAATTGCATGAATTGTTACCAGAGTTGGCAGGTTCTAACAAAGCAAACATAAATGTTCTTGAAATGCTCTCGCATTATGCAAAATTGAAAGCTTGGATTCCTTTCTATAAAAGCACATTAGACGATAAAGAGTCGTTTTATAAAACTAAATTTTCTGAAACATTTAATATTAAAATCACAGATGACTTATACCTCAGGTCTGATTATAAAGATTCGATTTATACAAAAGTTGTGAATAGTGAATTAAGAGATACCTTAGAATATAAATACTCAGATTTACCTTATTATATTCTTCAAAAATTCATTGAAAACGAAACACAAACAGCTTTAGACACCTTAGCAGAAAACTATTTTTATAAGCCAATGGGGCTTAGGCATTTAAAGTTTTTTCCTTTAAATCATTTTAATAAAACTAAAATAGTCCCTACTGAGTATGATAGTGAGTGGAGACAAACCCTAGTACATGGAACTGTACATGACCAAGGAGCCACCATGCTTGGTGGAGTAGGTGGGCATGCTGGTTTATTTGGAAATGCTAGAGATGTTGCTACTTTTATGAATTTATACCTTAATGGAGGAAAAATGGCAGGAAAAACCTACTTTAGACCAAGTACTATGGTTAAATTTAATACTTGTTACTTTTGTGAGCAAAATGTGAGGCGTGGCGTTGGTTTTGATAAGCCGCAATTAGAAGATATAGGGCCAACTTGTGGGTGTCTATCTATGTCAAGCTTTGGCCATTCTGGATTTACGGGAACCTATGCTTGGGCTGACCCCGAGGAAGATATTATTTATGTTTTTTTATCGAATAGAATTCATCCTGATGCCTCTAATGATAAATTGATAAAAGAAGATATCAGAACCAAAATACAAGGATTAATTTATGAAAGCCTTTTGGAATAAATTTAATTTTTTAAGTGATTAGGGGTTTAGAGTTTTTCTGTATTAATATAATGGATGTTAGATAAAGTATGAAAATAGCAATAGTATGTTACCCTACCTTTGGAGGTAGTGGAGTAGTAGCCACGGAATTAGGCATCGAGTTGTCTAAGCGTGGACATGAAATTCACTTTGTAACTTATAAACAACCTGTAAGATTAGAATATTTAAGCAGTTCAATACATTATCATGAAGTTTTAGTACCGGAATATCCTTTGTTTCATTACCAACCTTATGAATTGGCACTTTCTAGTAAATTAGTAAAAGTGGTTCAAAATCATAAGATTGATCTTCTTCACGTTCATTATGCTATTCCTCATGCTTACGCAGGATTTATGGCTCAACAAATGCTTAAAGAACAGGGCATTTCGCTACCAATGATGACAACCCTCCATGGTACAGATATAACCTTAGTAGGAAGTCATTCTTTTTATAAACCCGCTGTTAATTTTAGTATCAATAAAAGCGATATAGTGACATCAGTTTCCGAAAGTTTAAAGCGAGATACGTTAGAAAAATTTGATATTCAAAAAGAAATTGAAGTTGTTCCTAATTTTATTAATATTTCTGATTTGAAAGAAAGTTTTGAAGACTGCAAACGCCATATGGTTGCAGATGAAGATGAAAAAGTCATTACACATGTAAGTAATTTACGTCCAGTGAAACGTCTGGAAGACGTTATTCACATTTTTAATGGAATACATCAAAAACTTAAAGCGAAGTTGGTGATTGTAGGAGATGGACCCGATAGAGAAAAAGCCAATAAATTAATTAAGAAACTAAATCTAAAAGATAAAGTTATCTTTTTAGGGAAAAGCAATGATGTAGAACGTATTTTATGCTATTCAGATTTATTTTTACTACCATCAGAAAGGGAAAGTTTTGGTCTTGCTGCTCTTGAAGCTATGGCGCATCGTACGCCAATAATATCCACAAATGCTGGTGGACTTCCAGAAGTCAATTTGGAAGGTATTTCTGGTCATTTAAGCAAGGTTGGAGATGTAGATCATATGATAGCCAACGGAATTAAAATCTTGTCAACTCCAGAAATTTTAGAAAAATACAAAAAAGGAGCAAGGGAAACAGCTGAAAAGTTTGACGTTAAGCATATTGTTTGTAGATATGAAAAACTATATGCCAAAATGTCTAGTCCTTAGTCGTTTTGATGTTAAGGGTTTCAGACCTGAACTTATTCTTTCC
>PXBV01000072.1 GCA_003565575.1 Psychroflexus sp.
TTCTGAAACTATATCATCTATTATAATATCAAACGTCAAGGTGTCTGATTCTAAGTAAAAACGATTGGACATTGTAAGTGAATCTAGCTCAAACTTGAATGCTGTGGGAGAGCTTACTTCACCTTCCAATTGAAAGGTATTATTTTGTACTTTAATACTATCAATCTGCTCATCATATTTAATTTTAATAAAATCATTAAATTCACCATTAATAGTTCCTTTTAAAAAAAAAATCTGTTTGGTGGACGATTTTTCTATAGGTTGCATGCAGGATGCCAAGACTAATCCTATTAAAGTAAAAGCTATTTTTTTCATAATTTGGATTTGATATTTTTGAGAGGTTTTTAAAGGGCAAATTCAGCAGTATCAAATTTAGCTTATTTTTCTGGATTTGATTTTGACACTATTTAGCAACTTATGAGTTTTGCATTAGAGAACTGAATCTGGTGAACATTTTAAAATAACTTAAATTTTATTCTTTGGCTTTAAGTTTCTCCGAGAGCGGGGAGCGGGGAGCGGGGTTTTTTTCATAAAAGTGAAGTTAAGGAAAGTATTGGATTTGATATGCTTTGTATTATTTAAAATGTGGAAGCTTTCTCCGAAGTTGGAAACTTCGAAGAGCAGAGAGCGGAGCGGCATTTCTTCATTTCATTATTCCTCTACCACCATAAAGCTTTGAGTGCTGAAGAGAGTCTCATAACTGTTATTAAATCCCTTGACTCTCCATTGGTAATTACCTGGATTTAAACTAGAAGAAAAAGAGACATTGCTCGTAATGGAGTCTAAAACAATTTGGGAAGCTTCTTCAAAATTTGGTGTCGCTACTTGAATCTTATAACTCGTGGACCCTTCCAAAGCTTCCCAATTAAAATTCACTTCAGTCGATAATACTTCGCTACTATCTTTAGGCGCCAAAACGCTTACCGTTTTATCAGATATATCGTCTGTATAGATAACCTCTTCACAAGCTAAAAAAGTAAGTGATAATAAGAGAAAGATGTATGTTTTTAATGATTTAAAGTCTTTCATACTTTGTTATTTTAGTTTTTTTCTTTTGCACAGTTGAGCATTCGTTACCGATAGAAATGATTTTCGCATCATACTGCGACTTTTTTACACAGAATTTTTCACTTTTAAAATCGAAAATATTGTCCTGACTTAAAGATACATAATCGATACCAACATTACTGACTGTTTTTACTCTATAAATTCCTTCAGTTGTTTTATTTAAAAATAATGCATTGGCGTTTAAGATGTTTTGTTCTTTATTTGAATTTAGAAACACAGATATTTCAGTGATAATACGGGTTTCAGGATTTTCGAAAATATAGTCAGACAACTTAGAAGACTCAGCGTTTAATTGGTCTATTAATAGAAAGCCATTGACCAGACTCAATTTCAAATAAGACTTTTTTGGTTTCTTTTTAAAGGGATTAATACCAGATGCTTTCGGGATTGTTATAGAATCTTGGGTGGCATAAACTTCAATGTCATTTTTAAGATTTATTAAACCTTTGCTTTCAAAAACAGAAGGTGAAAACATCTTTTTTTCTAAATCACCAATAGCCGTAATCATCTTATAGCCTTCAATCTTTTCGGATTTATGTTGTGTCAATGAACAGGACATTAACATCAAAAGGCAAGAGAATAAAATAATTTTTTTCATACATTTAATTTTATAGTGAAGTTTTCAAAATGGCTTTGGCTTGTAAATAAACCTTTCGCCTTCTTCTATCTTTTTCTTTTATGAATTTAAGGCTCACTAGCTTTCCAAAACTTGAATTCGCTTCTATTTTAGCCAAGGTTTTAGCCATGGAGATATAATCGCCTTCCAAGGTAAACCGAAAATAAATGATACTAACTTCATCAATTTCAAACTTGTGTGGTTCTTCTATGGAAACAATTTTTACTTGATTCTCCTTGGAATATTCATCTAATTTAACCAAAAGTTTATTTTGAAGATACACCGATGAGTTTCTGAACCCACCTAGTCTTTTTTGCAATGAATCTTTTTTGATTTCCAGCTTTCGTTTGGTGAGCGTATAATCTTCATTTTTTTTCTTATTGATGGTAAGTTCTTTGTATTTTTCTTTTAAATCGATTGTATGCCGTATGGCAAAAGCATAAGTGATTACCCCCAACACAATAATAGAAAAGACTAAGACAATATTTTTATCTTTTAATTTCATGTGGGTTTCATTTTAAATCAATTTTTAAATTGAGCTCAAATTGACCTTCACTGCTGTCATTTTTAAAATCTGTAATCACAATATCTTCCACCCATTCATAATTTTCGAGTTCCAAAAGCCAGTCGGAAAGACTTTTATTAGAATTGGTTTGGCCTTTTAGACTTATCAAGTCTTCTGCTAACATTAAATCCTCTCCTTTTTTAATCGATTTTGATACAGGCTGATAATTCAATTCAGAAAGTATAATTGTGTTTGGCAATGACTTTAATACTTGGTTGATGAAGTAAATAGTCTCGTCGGTATTTTGGTTACTGATTTTATTGGCAGACTTTTCAATTCTTTCTACCTCATTTTTTAACTCTTCAAGTTCATTCAATCTATTCTGAATAGAGGAATCATAAACTAAAAGGGGTTCTACTTTATCAGAATAATTAAAATAAAAAACAGTATTGATGATAAGAATGACAAAAACAACTGCTAAGCTTAGTCTTGGGAAATTATAGTTGAAATTTATATTCTTGTAAAAAGACGCTTGCTTACTTACCAAGGATTCAAAATTGGTCTTAGTTCCGAAATTCTTAAAAAACAGGTTTAAGGCAGCGCAAAATGACAATACATTAGGACTTCCAATCTCTAATCCTTCAAAAAAATAATTTTCAGCATCACTTACTTCTTCTTTTGTAATGTTAAAGTCATTATCAGAAATTTCAACTTTCGCATTGGAGGTGTGTATATGACCTCTTTGATTGATGTCTTTTAACACTGAAGCAATAGGATTACCAAAACTTAAAGACGTCACCGCTATTTGATGCTTTAAAAACCGATTGATGATTTCATCAATTTTATTTTTCCTGCAGATGGAAACAAAAGTTGAGTGATCACTTTTATAAACTTCATAAAAAAAGGAGTTCACGTCTGTATTCGGAAAAGCACTAGTTAGGGCTTGCTTCTCTTCTTGTTTTCCTTGAATGGATTTAGTAAGCACAAAATTCTGATTGACCACCAGAGCAATTTGACTTCGTTTTGGAACTAATTCAATGAGTTCACCAAAAGATAAGTTGGATTGTGTCTTACTCAACTCCAATTCATCCTCTTCATTTTTGAGCTCAATAAAATGATATACAGTTCCTTTATCAACATCATCAACAATCTCAATCCCCATGTAAGTTGGATGGGTGATAAATTTTTTGATTTTAGTAGTAAACGTCTTCATCAGTAAATTACTGTTGGCTTAATAAGTATAGTCAACTTAGATTTTGAATCTTCTCGTCTTCTCTCGCTGAATAGCCACTTGATAACAGGTATCCTAGCTAGGAGCGGAACCCCACTACCAGAATCATCTTTTGCCTGCTCTTCAAGCCCACCAAGTACCACTATATCTTCATTACCTACTCTGATGAGAGAACTAAATTCACGGGAAACTATATTTGGTGGTGCATTTTCATCAATACGCTGAGCAAAATTAGATTGAATGACAAATATATCTAAGGTCACCTGACCATCCCCTGACACAATGGGTTTTATAGTAAGCCCAAGTTCTGCATCTATAGGGACGAAATTTGCAACCTCAGAAACAATAGGATTGTTAGCTCCAACTATGTTTTGCTGGGTTATGGTATAATAAGAGGTTTCGCCATTTGAAAAAGTAGCTCTATGGCCACTCAAAGTTGAAAGTTTTGGGGTAGATTTTATCCTCAAATTACCATTGGTTTCCATGGCTTTAATAGTAGCAAAAAAGTTTGGTACAACTTTCCCTAGATTAAAAGAACCAAAACCGTCAAAACCACCAATGACTTTATTGATAGAATTGGCACTTACATTCATATTGGTTTGAGGGAAGATTTGTCCCTGCGTTGTTGTAGGCTCGTCTCCAAGTCCCCAACTAATTCCCGTTTCAACTGTCGCATTTCTGCTTACTTCAATAATCATAACCTCGATAAGTACAACAGGTACTGCTTTATCGATTTTGGAAATATAGCTTTTTAACCGATTAACTTTTTGACTCGGTCCATTGACATAAATACTATTTAATTCATAATCTACCTTGATGGATATCCCTTCCAGCATTTCATCAGGAATTAAATCTACAATGGCTTGTTTTTCTGAAGGTGAATTTGATCTTTGGTTTATAGAATTTGCCCGTTGATTGACTCCACCACCTTGTTGGAAATTGTTATTGTTGTTAAACCCACCTGCATTGCTAAA
>PXBV01000050.1 GCA_003565575.1 Psychroflexus sp.
CCAATAAAGTGAAATACATGGCACCTTATGTGGGTCTGATTCATGCTGTGCATAAGATGAAATTGCTAAAAGAAATCAATAAACGTGCTAAAGAAAACGACAGGGTAATCAACTGTTTGTTACAGGTAAAGATTGCTGAAGAAGACTCTAAATACGGTATGTCTCCCGGCGAATTAAGAGCTTTTCTTAAAGATGAAACGCTTTTAAATTTCAAAAATGTAAGGTTGAAAGGCTTAATGGGAATGGCCACTTTTACCGAAGATGAAGATCAAATTCACAGAGAACTTCAAATTTTACAAGATCTGTATGAGGAAACCTCAAAAACTCAGCCTGATTTCAGTATTTTGTCTATGGGCATGAGTGGCGACTATAAAATTGCTCTGCAGCATGGCACCACCATGGTAAGGATTGGGAGTTCAATTTTTGGAGCTAGACATTAGGTTTTATTTTGTTTACTTTCTTCATTGTTCTTGAACAATCTTTTCTTGAACTTGAATAACATTTTATTTAAAAAAATCCCTTTGATATGCTCCGAAGTTGCAAACTTCGGAGAGCAATAAGTTTAGAGACCCCACAGGTTTTTGAAACCTGTAGGGTCTAATAACGATTAAAGGAAAAACTTATGAAGTTACATACTGATATGCTCCGAAGTTGCAAACTTCGGAGAGCAATAAGATCTTCGCAAAGCAATACCTGAGCTAATTAAACCGCTGTGCGAAGTTTGAAACCGCTGTGCGAAGTTTGAGAAACCGCTGTGCGAAGTTTGAAACCGCTGTGCGAAGTTTGAAACTTCGCACTACAACCAATCAAACTAAATATTTTTAATAAGCATTAATTAAAGTAGACTTTGTACAATTGAAACTAAAGGTTCTCTCCTAGCCCCGATTGCAGCGGCATCCTTATGCAGGCTTTGGTAGGTTTTTGTGTGCGAAGCGGGGCGACCAACGGAAGCCACGATACGCGCTTACAAAACCACAAAAAGCCAAATAAGATAGAGTGAAAAGCGGGTTTGGGCTTCCAAAAAAAAACAATAGCCTTAGTGCTTCTTACATTAAGTATTAGAGTGATGACTGTATTACTTTGATGTGATAGGTTTTTTTGGAATAGTTGTTTAAATGTTTGTCTCTTAACCATGGGTTATAGAGCTTTAGGGTCTTGTAGTTCATGTTGAACTGCTCTGCGAATTTTACGAAATCTGTGACGGCGGTGTCTACTTCTACGGTTGTATAGGTCTCTAATTCGTAGAGGTCGCTGTCTTGGTAATGAAACCCAAAGTCTTTGGCATTGGTTAAAATGTGTTTTAGGGCGATGATTCTAAAGACGTATCTTGAGGTTTCGGCATTGAGAAGTAAATCGTAATAGTCTTCTACTTCTTGGCGTTTGAGCTCTCTGGAAATTCCTGCATTTCCTGCGTTGTAGGCTGCTGCTGCTAAGGTCCAACTGCCGAAGCGTTTTTTTGAGTTTTGTAGGTATTGGCAGGCTACTCTTGTGGCTTTTTCTATGTGATAACGCTCATCTACATTGGCATTGACTTCTAGGCCGTAGTCTTGGGCGGTTGCTTTCATAATTTGCCAAAATCCAGTGGCGCCGGCTGGTGATACGACGTGTTCTAAACCACTTTCTGCAATGGCTAGGTATTTAAAGTCGTCTGGAATGCCGTATTCTTCTAGTATGGGTTCTATAATAGGGAAGAATTTATTGGATCTTTTGAGCAAAAGCAAGGCATTGGACTGCCAGTAGGTATTGACTAAGAGTTCTTTGTCTAGGCGTTCTTTTACATCGTTGATTTGCAAGGGTAGGCTTTCTCCAGCAAAATCGATCTCTTTAGGCAATTCTATGGCAAAGACGTTGTAATCCTTCTCGAAACTCTTTTCTGGCTCTTCTGCAGTGGTTTTTACTTCATTGTTACTTATAAAACTGGTACTAATAAAGTATGCTCCAAGCGTAAGTGTTGCAATTCCAACGGCAAAACTTGTTTTTTTAAAAAAGGTGTCTAGTTTCATAATGTGTTGTCTTTAAGTGTTGCTTCTGTAATCAAGTAAGGTAGGTTTTTATTAAACCACCTGTATTTATTTAAAATCATGATATGTGTACCTTTTGGTATGATAATGCACTGCTTTATATTTTTAATGGGAAAGACCAAATCTTCATCTCCATGAATGTGAATGGTACCTGGTATGGGGCGGTCTTGCTCCCAACATAGCATTTTTTCTATGGCCCAATCTAAGTAATCTTTATCATTTACAGACAGATACTGTTGATAAAGTTTTAGTCTTTTTTTAATCAAATTGCCAAGAGGTAGTTTTTCGATTTGGTAGATATAATCCAGTAGGCTAGTTGGCAATACTTTGTAAACAGCTGTATCACGAGCAACCTTCATACGTGTAGGGAGTTCGTGCTTGGTTTTAACACTAGAAATGATAATAAGGCGTTTTACATTAAGGTATTTACTCATTTCTTGCACCAAAACTCCTCCAAAGGAAACGCCCATAAGAACAATGGGGACGTCTTTTGGTATGTCTACACACATGCGTTGTGCGTAGGTCGAAAAACTTTCTTCTTGTTTTGGGATTTTCCAAGAAAGCCAGATGCTTTCAAACTCATCTTCAGGAAGTTGTATTCTTTCAAAAATGGCTGGATTGGCGGCCATTCCTGGCATCATGTATACTTTAATCACGTTTACTCGGTTTGAAATTTGATACAAAAATACTTTATAAATTTATTGCTTACCTTTGCAAATCAATAAATTAATTTATAAATCCTTAAGCTTTGTCAAGTTAAATGGATTTAAAAATAGATAAAGTTTTAAAAATGGAAAATGATTTTGAAGTGATCAAGAATGAATTTCAGAGGCAGTTCGAAACAAAAATTGACGGTGAGCTATTGGCTGTTGAATTTTCTGAACATGATAGAAAGATTTTTTTAACTAAGCTTACGGTTCCTGAGGTCTATAAAGACACCGAAATACAGAATATTTTTATATCTAAAATCCTAGATAGTTTTAAAGACACTCGCTTTAAGGTAATGCCTACATCTCCAGAAATTGCTAAATTTTTCAGAAAACACCGCTTAAAATACAAAGAGCTTCTTCCAGCAGGCATCACAATTTAAGCCTTGCTTTTTGAAGCCAAAAAACACCTGTATAACATAGTTTTCAACAATTAATAACCAAATGATATTATAGCTTATAAACTCATTTTGTTTATTTAAATTCGCGCGTTGATATAGCTATGGAGAAAAAAGAAGAATTTATAGAAGTCCTTGGGGCGAGGGTCCACAACTTAAAAGATATAGATGTAAACATTCCTAGAAATAAGCTTGTAGTCATTACAGGCTTATCTGGCTCTGGCAAATCATCTCTAGCTTTTGATACCATTTATGCTGAAGGACAACGCCGGTACATAGAAACCTTTTCTGCTTATGCTAGGCAGTTTTTGGGCGGACTGGAGCGACCTGATGTGGATAAAATTGATGGGCTATCTCCTGTTATAGCAATTGAACAAAAAACCACTTCAAAAAGTCCTAGAAGTACAGTAGGCA
This sequence comes from Psychroflexus sp., assembly GCA_003565575.1. GTDB lineage: Bacteria > Bacteroidota > Bacteroidia > Flavobacteriales > Flavobacteriaceae > Psychroflexus. Next base: position 3,541 of record PXBV01000050.1, read on the forward strand.
CTATTACTGAAATTTATGATTTCTTAAGGTTGCTTTTTGCTCGAGTAGGTACAGCTTATAGTTATGAAACGGGTGAAAAAATGGTGAGCTTTACAGATGAACAAATTCAGGATAAAATTCTTTCTGATTTTAAAGGGAAACGCATCAACGTTTTGGCTCCAATTATACGTTCAAGAAAAGGACATTACAGAGATTTATTTGAACAAATAGCTAAACAAGGCTTTGTGAAAGTAAGGGTGGATGGCGAAATCACAGACATCGAAAAAGGGATGAAGTTGGATCGTTACAAAATTCACGACATTGAGGTTGTAGTGGACCGCTTAAAAATAGATGCTGAAGAAAATACGTCTAAACGGCTTTCTGAAAGTATTGCTACTGCCATGAAGCAAGGCAATAATGTAATGATGATTTTGGAGCATGAAACTGAAACTCCAAAGTTTTTTAGTCGTAATTTAATGTGTCCAACCACTGGCATTTCTTATCCTAATCCAGAACCTAATAATTTCTCTTTTAATTCTCCTAAAGGTGCATGTCCAAAATGTAATGGCTTAGGAGAAGTCTTTGATATCAACTTAGGGCGCATTATACCCGACCCTACCTTATCTATAAAGGCTGGTGGCATTGAACCTCACGGTAAGGAAAAGAAAAACAATTGGGTGTTTAAACAGCTTGCGGCTATTGAAGAGCATTTCGAATTTAGCCTTGCAGATCCTATAGAACGTATTCCTGAAGCAGCCATGCAAGTAATTTTACACGGTGGAAAAGCCTCCTTTAAAAAGTACAGTGAAGCTTCCAAAGTAAATAAATCTTACAGTTATAACTTTGAAGGTGTTGCTAAATTTATAGAAGATA
>PXBV01000361.1 GCA_003565575.1 Psychroflexus sp.
ACACTTATTAAATTTTCAATTAGCTTAGATTGAACTTCTGTAGGGTTTACTGGTTGTTCAAATCTAACCGTATAACTTCTACCCCCAACAAAGTCAACACCTTGATTAAGTCCATTTGTTAATAAAGAACCTATACTGATAATCAATAAAACGGCAGAAAAGATGTATGCAACTTTCCTTTTTACCAAGAAGTCAATGTTGATGTTTTGAAACCAGCCTTTTGTAACAGGAGTTGAAAAGGGTAAAGAATTACCTTTTTTACCACCTCCAGCAATAAACAATCTGGTTAAAAATATGGCACAAAATAAAGAAGTAGCAATACCTATAAGTAAAGTAGTAGCAAAACCTTTAATAGGACCTGTACCAAAGGTCAATAAAATGATACCAGTTAGCCCTGTAGTAATATTGGCATCAAGAATAGAAGACAAAGCATTTCTAAACCCATCATTAATTGCTTCTACCTGTGTTTTGCCTTTTGCAATTTCTTCCCTTATTCTTTCAAAGATTAAAACATTAGCATCTACAGACATACCAATTGTAAGAACAATACCAGCAATACCAGGCAGAGTAAGTACTGCTCCAAGGCCAGATAGAATACCAAAAATAAATAAGATATTAATTATTAAAGCAGCATCAGCGTAAATACCGGCTTTTCCATAGTAGAAAATCATGTATAACAACACAAATAAAAGAGCTATGACAAAAGAGAGAACTCCGCTATCAATGGCTTCTTGACCTAGTGAAGGACCAACAATTTCACTTTGTACAATATCAGCAGAGGCTGGAAGTTTTCCTGCTCTAAGAACATTAGCTAAATCTTGAGCCTCATCTATTGTAAATTGTCCTGTAATTTCACTACGTCCGCCGGAGATAGCTCCACTTGACACACCAGGAGCAGAATAAACAATATTATCAAGAACAATGGCAATTTGAGAGCCTTGAGAAGATGCTCTTCCTGTCATTTCTTCCCATATCCTTGCTCCTCTACCATCCATTTGCATACTTACAGCAACTCTTCCAACTTGATCGTAGGTTTGTTGAGCATCGGTGACAACAGCTCCACTTAACTGAGGTTCATTATTTCTGTTACCTTTTAAGGCATAAAGTTCAACTACATCAGCATCTCTTGGTGGTTTTCCCCAAACAAATTTAGCAAATTTTTGATCTGAAGGTAACTGAGATTTTACTTGAGGCATAGCCAAGTAAGCATTAACTTTAGCAGTATCTTTTACAGCTACATAGCCAATAACAGGACCTTGAGGTCTTCCAGCAAACTGAATTAAACTAAGCAAAGGCATTTCTCGAGAAACACTTTCTTCTGTCTCTTCTGATGATAGTAAACTTTCTAAATCATCTTCATCTTGTTGGTCTGTTTCACCTTCTTCTGTAGACTCGCCATCACCTTCAGTTTTTTCTGCTTCGCTTTTTAAATTTTGAGCAACAATGCTGTTAGCCCTACTTAGGTGATCTGAAATATCTCCCGCTTTGTACACATCCCAAAACTCTAGTTGTGCAGTACTTTGCAACAGGTTTTGAATACGGCTAATATCTTTAGCACCTGGTAATTCAATTAAGATTCGACCAGAATCTCCAAGCCTCTGTATATTAGGTTGAGTTACACCAAATTTATCGATACGTTCTCTTAGCACTTCAAAAGCTGAAGTTATACTCTCATCAATTTTCCTTCTAATGATAGGTCTTACTTGAGCATTACTCATATCAAAAGTCACCTCATCAGAAAGGGCTTTAGTACCAAAAACGTCTGGAGAGGCTAAAAGTGCACCTTGATTACTTTCAAAGGCCTCAAAAAACAAATCTAAATAACTGCTTTGACTTGTTTTCCTTGCCTCTCTTGCATCTGCCAAGGCTTGATTAAATGTTGGATCTACAGAGTTATTTGCCAGTCCTTTAAGAAGATCCTGTACAGAAATCTGAAGAATAACATTTATACCTCCTTTAAGATCTAACCCTTTATTAAGCTCTTTGTCTTTGGCAGTATCATAAGAAATTCCAGCAAATATAGATTCCCCTCCGATGGAATCTAGGTATTGTTCCACAGCAATTGCTCTTCTTTCAACATAATCATTTTCGCTAGTAGGAATTAATCCTTCTGCGTAAGCTTCCGCTTTCTTTTCTACGTTACTCGCTATAAATGTAAATGATAGTTGGTAGATACTTACCAAACCAAACAAAATTGCAAATAGCTTTATGAGTCCTTTATTCTGCATTTTTAAATTATTAGTGCTGTTATAAAATCAGGCAAATATAGGTTTTCGATATAGAAATGGCAATTTTTTTATTAAAGATAATTTTAACTTTTAAAAAACAGTTTCATACTATGTGCTAAGCCCTTTCACCCTTAAAACATCAAACCCGACCGAAGCCGGGTTTGAAATCTTAGTTCTTTAAAAATTTAGTTCAAAAGTGCATTGGTTTTTTTAACCGCTTCTGCGCTTTCTTTTAATTTTGCTTTTTCGTCATCACTAAGGTCTAGCTCAACTACTTTTTCAATTCCATTTTTTCCGATGATAACTGGAACACCTATACAGATATCATTTAATCCATATTCTCCCTCTAAAAAAGTAGAACATGGGAACATTTTCTTCTGATCACACGCAATAGACTGAACTAATGATGATACTGCAGCTCCTGGAGCATACCAAGCACTAGTGCCAAGAAGTTTAGTTAGAGTTGCCCCACCAACTTTTGTATCTTCGGCAACTTGCGCAAGTCGTTCATCAGACAAAAATTCAGTTACACGTACACTATTTCTAGTGGCTAAGCTAGTTAATGGAATCATTCCTGTATCACTATGCCCGCCGATGACCATTCCATCTACATCAGATGCAGGGCAATCTAAAGCTTCACTTAATCTATATTTGAATCGTGCGCTATCTAAGGCACCGCCCATTCCTATGATTTTGTTTTTAGGTAAATTCAATTCCTTATGAGCTAGGTAAGTCATTGTATCCATAGGATTACTTACTACAATAATAGTGACCTCTGGAGAGTGCTTAACCAATTCACCTGCCACATCCTTCACAATACCAGCATTAATACCGATTAACTCCTCTCGTGTCATTCCTGGTTTTCTTGGAATACCGGAAGTAATGACAGCTACTTCAGAATCTTTTGTTTTTGAATAATCTCCTGTAGTTCCGGTTATTTTTGTATCAAAACTGTTCAAGGTGGCAGTTTGCATTAAATCCATAGCTTTACCTTCTGCGTAACCTTCTTTAATATCAAGAAGCACTACTTCTGAAGCAAAATCTTTCATCGCGATATACTCTGCACAACTAGCGCCCACTGCACCAGCACCTACTACTGTAATTTTCATTTTTATTTATTTTATATTAATATTAAATTCCTAAATTCACTCCAACCATCAATGTATTAAACTCTTGAATGCTGTAATCTATATTTAACCTAAAAAAGGCCAGACTTAGCTTAGCCCCGATAGTTGCTCTAAATCCATCAACTGTAGAGCTTAAATGCAAGGGATCAACCAATGTACTCCCTTCTACATCAGAAGAGCCGTTATCTACTTCATACTCTCCAAGTAACCTAGTATCTGCTGATCCTGAAACAGCGCCTAAACTTCCATAAAAATTAAATATTTTATACTTAGTTGATACTAAAGCTGCATAATGCCAAGAGTCCACATCTAAAGTTAAAGCTTGATTTGATGAGGACACGATATCAGATTCTCCAGAAACTCTAAATTCTCCACTTAATCTGTTGAACCCAACAAAGCCAGAAAGTGCCAGTGGAGATTCCTTTAAAACAGGAATCCATTCTGAAAATTCATGTTGTAATCCTAAGCCATAAAATTGAACATCTACATCATTGGTTTCAATTTGTGGTAAATATCGGACTTTTAATTCTGTATTCAAGGGTAAGCCTATGCTTCCTTGTAGCATTATGTTAGGCAAATACTCCAAATTTGATGAACCAAGACCTTGAGGAAGCTCTATAGTCCCCTCAATCTCTCCATCTTCTATAATATTCATGAAAACACCTGGGTCATTTTGTCCAAAAATTGTTCCCACTTGTTGGGTTGAAGCTCCAGATTGAAATCTTAAAAAATTGTAATCATTTTCATTGAGTGTAAAAGATGTACTGTTACTCCCAATTTGAGAAACACCCCCTATAAATGAAATTTCAAAACGACCAAATTTCTTGGCCTGAGCAGTGTTATACCAGCCGTTAGCCAATGAGTAAATCAATGCGTCTGAAACAGGTTTAGTGAATGCGTTGGCAAAACGATTGGCATCATCCACACCGGAAGCTAAAAGTGCTTCTATACCATCTTGTGCTTTAGTTGTAGTCAATGACGACATAAACACAAAAAGAATAACAAGTTCAATTTTTTTCATATCGGGAGTATTAAAA
>PXBV01000063.1 GCA_003565575.1 Psychroflexus sp.
AAGAAGTATGCGTAATTAGTTGGGCGTTTAAACGGGCTGTCCGTTTCTAGTCCGCAACACAAAAGCCAGATTTTAATAGCTTAATCAGGAGCTTCTTAGGTCGCTCTGCTAAGCTAAAAAATCCAATACCAATTTGACTATTAAATGTCGTTAAGAGAGCGAAATTGCTTTTTTCATATATAACGCTGTGAATAATTTGCATAGCAGGGCTACGGAAATTGTGAACAAGGAAATAAACGGAAAAATGAAGGAGCTAAATAGCGTCATTTAATGGTTGAATTGGTATAAGCTTTTGTGTTTTACGGGCTATCCACTCCATCCCTAACGCGAGGTTTTCGTCTTGTAAAAAGGTTAAGGTTATAGTATTTTGAAAATATGTTTTTATAAATTTTTTTGTAATTCACGAAAAAATTGATGGAGCTTACATTATACTGTCTTTTTAGTAGTTCCAAAATAAAACTTCAAATTACTCAATCGATTCAATCTCAAGTCGGGAAACCCTCAGTAAATCAAAATGATTTTTACCAAATTGGGTTTCTAGCACCAACTCATAACTTCCAGGTTCAACTTCAAGCAAGTCTAAGCCAAGTGTATATATTCCAGAGCTTAATGCTTGTGCGTTTTTGAATAAAATTTTTTCTCCATTTTGGTCAATAAGGTAAATAGAAACATCAGTATCACCCTCAATGGAAAAATCCAATTCTGAAACACTGAATGTTGGATTAGGTTCCAGATTGCGTATTTCGGTTTTTGCAGCCACTGTTTCTTGTTTCTTTTTCAACTCAAAAGCACGTTCTGGGATAGGAAATTCATAAATGCCTCCCCAGTTTTTGTAAGGATTTCTGTTGTACAAACCTGGAGCGCTGGCCAATAACTTATCGTTGAGCAACGCCATACTAAATCCAACATTTTCAGCTCCTTTTCCAAAAGGCTCTGGATTTGCCAGATTATTAATCATGTTACTTGCTCGTAAAAAAGCTGTAGACACCCACAAATCATTTTCTAAGGGTTCAAACACAAAAACACCGCCAGAGCGTTCACCTAGTGAAGTTCCCATATGGTGAGCACTTGCAAAAAGCTGGTTTCCCTTTAGGACCACATTCATACCAAATTGATTGGTTGACTGAATTTCTTCTGGTGCAATAAAGGCGGTTTGCATCCACTGCTTATGTTCTCTTTCAAAAACCATCACCGCCCCACTTTTATCGCCTTTGGTATGAAAATTCCCAAAACCAGCAGCTACTCGACTTCCGTCCAAACTTAGGGATGTAACTAGACTGTCGGATGCATGATAACTTGATTTTGGCTTTTGATTAGTATTGCCCTCACCGCCAAATCTATTTGTCCTTGATTTATTTTCACTGAAATCAAAGCTTAAATATTTTTCTTTATTTAGCATACCGCCAACTCTCTCATAAAAATGAAGTCCATTTATATCTGCTACAACAAGTCGTTTTTCATCAACTGCTATTTTATGCCCAAAGCGCATGTGGAAATGACCTCGATCGCGGGCTCTTAGCTCGTCTCCACTGATCTGTTCATCTGGTTTTAAGGCTTCTACAAACTGCCAAGTCTGGTCGTCCGATAATTTATAAACCAGCACTTCGCCAGCGTATGAGTTTTCAACACGCGTGAATGCAGCACTTACAAACATGGTGTTATCAGAAAAGTCAACCTCATCGCCAAAGTGGTTGGATTCTCCAGTGTAAGGATTAAAAATATTTTGATGATGTGCCCATTGTCCGTCAGGTTTCTTATTAAACACCATCAACATGCCGCGTTGTTTTGTATTTCCAGATGGACCTCTTCCAGAAGACATGTCACGTATGGGAATGTTGTCTTGAGCTGGAATTCCAAGTAATCCAATAAACCGAACAACCGCCCATTGATCTGACATAAAGATTCTTGTGTGTAAATTTGGCGTAGCAAATTTGCTACCTCTTGTTCCCGAAATGGTGAATTTGCCTTCAGACCAGCTACCAGCATCTTGACCTCTAGATATAAATTCACCTTCTGCATAATCTTCAGGAATAAAAACCTGCATGTTGTAACCTTCATCTGTTGGTTGATAAAATATAATTTCAGCTTCTTGAAATTGCGCTTCTGGATTCATGGCTGGGCCTGGAGAAGGTTCACCAAAGGCAACCGCTGCAAAATCATCACCATAACCAGCCAAGGCAAGTCCAACACACTTTTGACCTGTATAAGGGTTCCAGTCTGGACGTGGTAATTGCCCAATTTCATCTGTAGGTTTCACTTGATAGGGTAATCCGTGACGAACGCGAGTTTGAGGATCGGTGCTAAAGTTTCTAGAACTGACATGTTTAGATGGGTTCCAATTGTTATCTATAAAAACAGCCACATTTCCCTTCATCGGAGGCCTTAGGGTTTGTGGTTCAAAAGTAACCCAAGTGTCATCATCAGGAAAATACACTTCCAATAGATAATGACGTGTGAGTCTACTACCGCGCACCATAAACGTTCTTACCACACGAGTGGGGATACCCATATTACGCAATACGGATGCTGGTAAGTGTACAAAGCCTATACAATTGGCAACTCCGTCATGATAGGCATCTAAAGCTGTGGGTATTTCTGAAGGTTTGCCATATCGTAGTACACTTCGGCTCCAAGAAAGTGTTGAACTCACTAAATGCCAAAGGCTATTGCCAAAATCTGTAGAGTCTTTGATCATTTTTGCGATACGTTCTATCTCAGGGGCATCGCTTTGTATGTGAGATGTAGCTTCGATGTAATCTTGCATCTCTGGACTAAGATTAATAATTGGGTAGACCGATTTTATTTCTGGATATCTATCGGCAATGCTAACCCGTAGAATACTTTCTTCATCACTAATGCGTTCTACTTCTTGCTTAAAAGTTGAGGTTTGGTGATTGGGTAACTCATAGACCTTTTCAGGGTGTTCAAATGTATAAGTAATGGTGCTACTTTGCGCTAATAGTGTGCAGGGTAAAACAATTAAAAATAAACAACTTAAATAACGTATAAAAGTTGTAATTAAAATTTTGAAGGCTGACTTTTGAAAGTTGATTGAATAAATCATAGTCTTTTAACATTACTGCAATCTATAAAATTTAAAATAAAAATACAAAAAATGGATTTTATGGTATTGATATTAAGTTTTTTAAGAGAATAAAGATGCATTTGAAGATAAAATTCAGTCCTTTTTTCTGCCCACTTTAGGTAGAGTGCATGCTTAAAATTCTTCACAAAACCTTAGTTAAAATTAGTTTTGAGCATTGACATAATCAAGCAGTATTCCTCTCAATTAAACGTTTCCTAATTAGCTTTTTGAGTTGAGAATTTATCTGAGTTAACAGGAGTAAACACATTAAAACCAGTTAAAAATGATATTTTACAAAAACCGTAAAATTGCGTCCTGGGTCGGTAAGGCGTTCCATGCCGCTTAAATTGGCATTGGCCTGATTTCTAAAAGCGAAATTTAAATGATCGAAGTACTGTGCATCAAAAGCGTTTAACACAGCAGCACCAAGGTTGAGCCCTGAAAACAGCTCATAGCCCAGTCTAACATCTACCAGCTCATAACCTGGTGTTGCCTGATTTTCACCAAAAGAGGTGGCTAGCTCATCTTGTTTGCTTACAACTCTTAGGTCGGTGGCAGCCCAGAATTTGCTTTTATTGTATTGCAAGCTGAATTTGCTACGTAACGGAGGAGTGAGTGGCAGAGATTCGCTGAGGTCTTCGTTTCTCGCGTAGACATAAGCAACTTCGGCATCAAACTGAAAGTTGTTGAAGAAATTTAAACCAAAATTTGCTTCAAACCCTGTTTTATAAGCATCACTCAGATTTCTAAAGACTTTGGGGTTGACTGGCTCTTGATTCGGCATAAACTTTCTGGTTTTGGTAGGATCTATAATGGCTACAATGTAATTTTCAAAATGAGAAAAATAGACAGAAGCCCCCCAGTTTAGTCGGTTGATATTGCCGTCAAGTATTTTCTTACCTGTGTAAGCCACTTCAAATTGATTGTTGACTTCCGCCTTTAGGTTAGGATTTCCAATATATTCAAACGGATCTTGGCCTACCTGAAAGTGATTGATAAACCGTTCTATCATGTTGGCAGAACGCACACCCCGACCAAAAGCAAACTCCAATTGATTATCTGAATTCAGTAGCTTTTTAAGCGAGACAGTTGCGCTAAAATTATGCTCTGTTCTGCTTCCTAAACCTGGATAATAAGCCTGAAAATCTGATGCAGGATCTTGAATGTCTGAATGGACCAAATCATAACGCACACCAGCGTTAAGGACTGTCGAGGAGTTGAGTCTGTAGCGAGATTCTGCAAAAAAACCGTAATCATTGATGAACGAATCCTGCCAGATTTTGTCGG
>PXBV01000097.1 GCA_003565575.1 Psychroflexus sp.
AAAAGTTCCCAAGTGCCTTGTTTTCTTTCTTCAGAAAAACTTCGCATACAAATGGCAGGAATTAAAAAGGAAAACAGCCAAGGTAAAACCTCAAAGAAAGGGATAAGATTGGCATAGCCTAAGTCAAAAATATTGTAAGGTCCAGGGACTATCCATACTATGCTGCCAATTGAAATCAAGAATAGAATTAATACAATAACTCCACTGTTATTTGAAAAAAAACCACTGAACTCTTTACGGAAAATAGCTAACATATCAATCCAATTCTACAAGTTGAGTTAAACTCCAAGCTTCGGCTTTTTTCGCAAACCCAGCTTTTGTGGTCTTCCAAACTTCAGTAAACAAATCTGAGTGTCTATAGGCATTTAGATGAGCTTCAGACTCCCAGTAGCTGTAGGTAAAGAAAAGCGTAAAGTCCTTTTGGTCTTGATAGAGCTCAAGGTGTTTGCAGCCATTGAAATGCCTTATCTTAAGTTTGGAGTGTTGAAATAAATCCAAGAAACCTTCTACGGCTTCAGGTCGAAACTTCATTTTTACGATTCTTACTAACATACTAACTGAATTTAACGGTAATCGTATCTAGATATTTTATTCCAAATAAACTAGAAGCGCATCCCACACTCAAAGGATTGCTCTTATATATAGCAAGTTCAAGAAAGTCTGATGAATTGAAGAGTGCAATTTTTTTACCTTCCATTTCTCTGTTTTCTTTTGGTGTTTCAAAGTTAATAGCTTCAGAATACTTAGCATATACTTTATGAAATTTTGTGGACCTTGCAGATATAAGTACGTCTCTTCCTTTGGCCACAGATTTATAAAAACTCTTGCTGATGTTAGAAATGACGTTGCCAAAATTATCGATATAAATAATATGCCCAATGATTTGATCTTGCGCTTGGTTTACAATTGGCCTTACGTGAGTAAGCTGGTTTATTTCTGTAATGCGTTTACCTATCACATCCAAATCTCCACCTCTGCAAATATGAGCTGCTACGCTAATAAATACCTCTAGCACTTTGTAATTGCGTTCAAATTTATCGTGGATATTAATTTCAACTATTTTGTCCGCTTTTATTTCTGAAGCTATTAAGGATAAAATACCGTTATCTGCACAAATAAAGTAATGCCCATCTAGATATATAGCCAAGTGCTTGTTCTCTGGAGTTAATTCAGAATCTACACCAATAATATGAATGGTGTTTTTAGGAAAATGATGATAAGCGTTTTTTATGATGTAAGCAGCTTCAGTATAATTAAATGGAGAAATATTATGAGAAATATCCACAATTTCTGCTTCGTTCAGCTCTGAAAATAGAGCACCCTTAACAGCAGAAACTGTGTGATCTTTAAGTCCAAAATCTGATGTAAGCGTTATAATGGGCATTTAATAGACTGTTAATAATTAGAAGCTCATTTTCGTCAAAAAAATGCGTAAATTTGCTCTGCGAATTTATTATATTTAACCAAAATGTAAGGCTTTTGAATGAACTTATTTTAGAACTCTCAGAAATAAATCCAAGAGAATTTTTTGGACATCACAATGTCAATATAGAATTAATTAAGAAATACTATCCACAGCTTAAACTTGTTGCGAGAGGGAATAAAATTAAAGTTTTTGGAGATGATGAACGATTAGAAGAATTTGAACAGCGTTTTGGAATGCTTGTGGATCATTTTTCAGAGTTTAACACCTTGGATGAAAATGCTATTGAAAGAATTCTTACCTGCCAGTCTAAAGCCGATTATGACGCCCCAAATTCTTCTGGGGCTGTACTTGTTCATGGAGTAGGTGGCAGACTAATTAAAGCTCAAACTGCCAATCAACGCAAACTTGTTCAGCTTATGAATACCAATGATATGGTGTTTGCAATTGGACCTGCTGGAACAGGCAAAACTTATACAGGAGTGGCTCTTGCTGTTCAAGCTCTTAAAAATAAGCAAGTAAGGCGAATCATTCTTACGCGCCCTGCAGTAGAGGCGGGAGAAAATCTTGGGTTTTTACCAGGAGATTTAAGGGAAAAACTAGATCCTTATATGCAACCTTTGTATGATGCACTTCGGGACATGATTGCTCCAGAAAAATTGGAAAGTTATATTGAAAAAGGAATTATCCAAATTGCACCTCTTGCATTTATGAGAGGCAGAACTCTAGACAATGCCTTTGTAATTTTGGATGAAGCTCAAAATACGACTCACCCTCAGATGAAGATGTTTCTTACAAGAATGGGTAAAAATGCAAAGTTTATGATTACTGGAGACCCAGGTCAAGTAGATTTGCCTAAAAGAGCAATTTCAGGTCTAAAAGAGGCCTTACTCGTTTTAAAAGATATCAAAGGAATTGGTATGATTTATCTAGATGATAAAGATGTAATTCGCCACCGACTTGTAAAAAAAGTAATATCTGCTTACAAAGCTATAGAAAATCCTGAATAAATTATGAGTGCAACGCTTTTATCTACACACTTTACTCTACCTGGTCAAGAAGATTACTACAAAGGGAAAGTAAGAGAAGTTTATACTTTAAAAAAAAATAAATTAATTATTGTAGCCACAGACCGGCTCAGTGCTTTTGATGTGGTGCTTCCGCAAGGAATCCCTTATAAGGGGCAAATTTTGAATGAAATTGCCTCAGAGATGCTTAAAGCTACAGAAGATATTGTTCCGAATTGGCTTGAATCAACGCCAGACCCTAACGTAAGTGTAGGTATAAAGTGTGAACCTTTTAAAGTAGAAATGGTGGTAAGAAACTATCTAGTAGGTCATGCCGCTAGAGAGTATCAAGCTGGAAAACGTAAACTCTGTGGGGTAGAGCTAAAAGAAGGTTTACAACTTAATCAAAAGTTTGATGCACCCATTATTACACCAACAACCAAGGCAGAACAAGGAAGTCACGACTTAGATATTTCAAAAGAAGATATTTTAAGTCAAGGTATCGTAACTCCATTTGATTATAGCATTTTAGAAGATTATACGCTTAAATTGTTTAAAAGAGGGTCTGAGTTAGCTGAAGAAAGAGGATTATTACTAGTAGATACCAAATATGAGTTTGGTAAAACTCCAGATGGAAAAATAGTTGTAATTGATGAAATTCATACTCCAGATTCCTCGCGTTATTTCTACAAAGATGGTTATGAAGAACGACAAGCTAAAGGTGACAAACAGAAACAACTCTCAAAGGAGTTTGTTAGAGAATGGTTGATGGAGAATGGTTTTCAAGGCAAAGAGGGGCAACAAATCCCAGAATTAACACCAGAAGTGGTCAATTCTATAAGTGAACGATATATAGAGCTTTATGAGAAAATTACTGGAAAAAAATTTCAAAAAGCAAACGTAGATGCTATAGAAACACGAATTTTAAAACATATAGAAGCATATTTAGGTGCTAGCTAATGACGATTCATTTCTGCCCTCCTCATAGGCATACTGTCCACTATGCCAAAGATTTCATTAGGTTGTACAACATCAGAATAACTTTTTTTAACACCAGAGTCTAATCCAATCAAGTGTATTTTTAAATTGGAATCTGAAATGAATCTTGATTTATTTTTCTCTAAGAAATTTTGACTTTTCTTACTGGAATTTAGAATGGGTTTCAAATGACCATCAATGAGCGTATAAACAGCCAATTTTCTTTCTTCTAACTTAAGAGTGCTTTTTTGAAGTTTATCGATTTGATTGTTAACATCCGAAGTGTGTTCTAGAGCTGAAATAACAATAATTCGTCGGTCATTAAAGCCTTGTGGTGAATTGATAAGACTAAGAATAAACAAGCTTGTAAACAGTAAATTCATAGGTCATTTGAGTTTTGAGTTATGATTTCAGCTAACAACTTTTTAGCTCTCAATAATCTTACTTTTACGTTTGTAATAGGTTGCTCGGTACGGACAGCTATTTCCTTATAACTCATTTCTTTAAAGAATCTAAGCTCAATCACTTCTCTATAGTGAGGTTGCAACTCTTTAATTTGTCTTAAAAGATTGCTTAGGTTTTGTTCTTTGATGATTTTGTCTTCAACAATTGGTTCTTCATCAGCAATCTGGTTAATCCCAGAAGAATCAATTTCTGAAGTTTTTAGTTTTTGTTTTCTGGATATATCAATATGAATATGTTTTGAAATGGTGATTAACCAAGTTTTGAACTTATATTGGTCTTCATAAGTATTTATCTTATCAAATGCCCTTGCAAAGGTTTGTACCGTGACCTCTTCAGCCTCATACTCATCTCGAGTTCTTTTTAGTTGAAAATTATATACATCATCCCAAAAGTAATTCAATAGTTCTCTAAAAGCCTTTTGGTCTGCCATTTTTGCTTTTAGGATAAGTTGGTTTAAATTTGGTTTTGGAGTCACGTGTTTAGATTTGAAGAATCTATA
>PXBV01000021.1 GCA_003565575.1 Psychroflexus sp.
CCCACTTAGCATAAGCCGAAAAGATTTAGTAGAAGCTGGTAAAAAAGCGGACATAGCTCTCGGCTTTGAAACAGCTTCTGGAATGAATTATGCCACCGTAGCTAGAAGAGGTTCTAGCGGTTGGAGTTTAAAAACAACAGGACAACAATCCCATTCTTCTGGAATTTTTAGTGAAAGTACTGGAGCAGGCGCTATTTTTGAAATGGCAAGAATTTTAAATGCTTTCTATACAGAAGTGAAAGATGAAGCTTTGCTTACCTTTAATCCTGGAGTTTTACTTGGTGGAACTGAGGTGGATTATGATGCTGGACAATCTAAAGGCTCAGCTTTTGGCAAAACCAATGTTGTGGCAAGTAAGTCTGAAGTACATGGAGGTTTACGATTTATTTCTGAGGAACAAAAAGAACGCACACGCGAAAAAATGAGAACAATTGTAGCTCAACACCTACCTCAAACTGATGCAACTATAGAATTTTCAGACTCTTATCCTGCTATGGAGCCCACAAAAGCAAATCTTGCACTTTTAGATACGTTAAACACCATTAGCCAAGATTTAGGCTATGGCGAAGTAAAAGCCTTTGACCCTGGTAAGCGGGGGGCTGCAGATATTTCTTTCATTGCAAAATATGTGGATGGACTTGATGGACTTGGAGCAATGGGCAATGGTGCACATTCACCAAATGAAACTATCAATCTAGAAACCTTAATACCACTTACACAAAGGGCAGCGCTTTTAATCCACAGATTGGCTAACCAATAACATCAAACAAAAAAGACACAAAACAGGCGGTTGAAGTAGGCTTGGATAACTACTTAACTTCTTTTAAAAACAGTGTAGCTTCACTTGCTCCCTCAAATACGTCTACCAAACTATGGTCATCTCTATAAAGAAAGGACGTAGGGAAAGCTACAACATCAAATAGCTCTGCAAACTTGTAATCTTTATCTTTAAGCATATGAATATTACCAAGTTCTTTTATTTTTGGAGCGTAAAGGTCAAAAAACTCATTGGTGAGTTGAGTAGTGTTAGCAGATATCAGATAAATCTGAACCTCAGCACTTTGAATTTGATCAGCTTTTAAATTTAAAAATTTAAACGCATCTTGACAGTGACCGCATGTAGGACTAAAGTAAATAAAATGAATAAAAGTGTTGGATTGCAAATCCTCTTTAGTAAAGGCTTCATCCTCTAGAGTATACACTTCAAAGTCTGGTAAGGTCTCTGGGTAGCCTTGAGCAAAAGTAAATTGTAGAGAGATGACAGCAAGTAAAAAGTAAATTGTTTTCATAATCTTTGTGGCTATTTTTTTGTAAAAATAAGTTTATTTTCAAAACATTATTAAAATCTAATCCCAAAATAACGTTTCAAGGATAGCTAAATCCATGCCAAAACTGAGAGATTGATTTCTCTAAAGGATTTGAAATATGCTTATGTTTGTAACTATGGCTACTACCCCAGATATATCAATTTTTAAAGCCTGGTTTCAAGCCAAGGGCTGGACTCCTTTCTCATTCCAAACTCAAACCTGGAAAGCTTTTGAAGAAGGTAAACACGGGTTACTGAATGCTCCAACGGGAAGCGGAAAAACCTATGCCCTTTGGGTACCTATTTTAGTTGAAGTTCTAAAATTGAAAGCTGAACAAAAACGTAATGCCTATAGCCTAAAAGCCATCTGGATTACACCACTTCGTGCACTGTCCATAGAAATTAAACAAGCCGCGGAGCAACTCATACAAGAGCTTAACTTAGAGGTTAGTATAGGAATCCGTACTGGAGATACACCACAAAATGAACGAGCAAAGCAAAAGCGCAACATGCCAGATCTTTTAGTCACCACACCAGAAAGTCTTCAGCTTTTACTAGCCTCAAAAAATTATGTCAAAAGCCTTCAAAATTGTCAAGCCATAGTAGTTGATGAATGGCATGAGTTGCTTGGCACTAAAAGAGGCGTACAAATGGAACTGGCACTTTCAAGATTCAAGACTATTAATCCTCGATTAAGAATTTGGGGAATCTCTGCTACCATTGGAAATCTAAAGCAAGCAAGAGACGTTTTGCTGGGCGTTGATGCAGTTTTACTAAAAAACTCGGTGTTAATAAAAGCAAATCTTAAAAAAAATATTCAAGTAAAGAGTATTATTCCCAACACCATGGAAAAATTTCCATGGCGTGGACACCTGGGTCTACATCTTTTAGAAGAAGTTGTCCCTATCATAAAAGCCTCCAAAACTACTTTACTCTTTACCAACACAAGGTCTCAATGTGAAATTTGGTTTCAAAAACTCTTAGAAAAGTATCCTGAGTTTGCTGGAGAACTTGCTATGCACCATGGAAGCATCAATAAGGAAACCCGACTTTGGGTAGAAAATGCTATTCGTAATGAAAGCTTAAAGGCCGTGGTTTGTACCTCTAGTTTAGATTTAGGAGTCGACTTTGCACCTGTGGAAACCATTATCCAAATTGGAGGGCCCAAGGGTGTTGCTCGTTTCTTACAACGTGCCGGAAGAAGCGGTCATCAACCAGGGAAGACAAGTGTCATCTATTTTTTACCTACACATGCTATTGAACTTGTGGAAGCATCTGCCTTACAAAAAGCAGTGGCATCCAAAACAGTAGAAGACCGTTTACCTTATCTGAACAGTTTTGATGTTTTGGTACAGTATTTAACCACTTTAGCCGTTTCTGATGGCTTTTATCCTGAAACTATCTTACCAGAAATACAGTCTACCTTTTGCTTCCAAACGCTTACAGAAGACCAATGGAATTGGGCACTAAGCTTCATAACTAAAGGAGGCGAAACGCTTCAAAATTATGATGAATATCATAAAGTAGAAGTTGAGGCAGATGGCTTGTTTAAAGTGAATAGCCGTGGCATTGCTATGCGGCATCGCCTACAGATAGGAACCATTGTAAGCGACGCGGTACTCAGTGTAAAATATATATCGGGTGGATTTATTGGCTCTATAGAGGAGTGGTTTATATCTAAACTAAAGCCTGGGGATGTCTTTACCTTTGCTGGAAGAAATCTTGAGCTTATGCGTATTAAACAAATGCAAGTCATAGTAAAAAAATCTAAATCCAAAACCTCTAAAGTACCTAGCTGGATGGGAGGGCGCTTAACGCTCAGTTCCCAAATGAGCGAACTCTTAAGGGAAGAGCTTTACAATAGTGATGCTCAAGAAAAAAGCCCAGAACTGAAAGCTTTAGACCCTGTTTTTGAAAGACAAAATTTAGAGTCTATCGTTCCAAAGCCTAATCAATTTTTAATTGAAACTTTTAAAACACGTGAAGGTTATCACCATATTTTTTATCCATTTGAAGGCCGGTTTGTCCATGAAGCCATGGGCAGTTTATTGGCATACCGCATAAGCTTGTTGTCACCAATTTCATTTTCACTGGCTTTTAATGATTATGGTTTTGAACTACTTTCTGACCAGCCAGTAGATATGCTGTCTGTTTTGGACAATAACCTATTTACAGCAAATTATCTTCTAGACGATCTTTCTAAAAGCCTTAATGCTACGGAAATGGCCAGAAGAAAATTTAGAGACATTGCTGTAATTGCAGGATTAGTTTTCACAGGGTATCCCAACAAGTTGATAAAAAACAAGCATTTACAATCCAGTTCCCAACTTATCTTTGACGTGTTTAAAGATTTTGATGCTGACAACCCTTTATACCAACAAGCTTTTACAGAGACTTTTGAACATTCACTAGAACAAGGGCGCTTACAAAAAGCTTTGGAGCGCATCGCTAAACAAGACATCATTTGGAAATCTTGCCAAAAACCTACCCCTTTTTCTTTTCCGATCATCACCGACCGCCTAAGGGAAAAGTTATCTTCTGAAAAACTTAACGATAGAATACAAAAGATGATTAAAACGCTTCAAAACTAAAAACAATGCGTTTTGAATTTTCAATTAAATGTAACTCTTGGGAATAGAAAATGGTCGGTAATTTAAAGTTGTAGTTTTTAAATTACCGACCATTAAAGTAAAAAGGATATGTTGACTTATACCAAATTGACGATTAAGCTAAATCAAATCGATCTAAATTCATCACTTTAGACCAAGCCTTAGCAAAATCTTCAATGAATTTTTCTTTTGCATCATCTGTTGCATAAACTTCTGCCAGAGCTCTCAACTCTGCATTAGAACCAAAAATGAGGTCTGCACGTGTACCTGTCCATTTTTTCACTCCTGTTTTACGGTCACTTCCTTCAAACAAGGTTTGCGCGTCATTAATAGATGTCCATGTTGTACTCATATCTAGCAAATTAACAAAGAAATCATTTGTTAATACTTCTGGTTGATCAGTAAAAACACCGTGATTTGAGTTGTCATAGTTGGTGTTCAAAACTCGCATACC
>PXBV01000285.1 GCA_003565575.1 Psychroflexus sp.
TCAAAATCCACTCAAGATTATGATAAGGGAACTAAGTTTGACTATTATCGTTCTATCCCTGAATTACAAGAATATATTTTAATTGATCAATATCAATATCATGTTCAAAAATTTACGAAAAATATTGATAATAATTGGGTTTTAAGTGACATTGATAACCCAGAAAACATAGTAAATTTAGAGTCGTTAAAATTGCAAATTTCTTTACAAGATTTATATGATAATGTTGATTTTAATGATTCGGAAGAAAATTAATGAGAACATAAGTGCGATCGCACAGCATAACTTCAAGATCGCACCTAATCATCTTAGCTAATTCTTCACTAGAATAACGCCCCTCAAATGCCTCAAGAGAAGCTCCATCTAATGCAGAATCGTAGGCATCTTCAAGAGCTTCTTTTAACTCAGAGCTAGTCAAATAATACCCATTTGCTTTGCGTCGTTTATTAGTGCGATTAATTTGACGAACCGCATTACTAATGGAAAGATTCCACGAGCGAGTTGTCCGTTTTTCTGCCTGTTATTTGATTGGATGCAGTAGAAGAATAACCCCATAGCTATAAATTTTGTTAATCTTATCATCCTTACTCATCTCGGTTATTTCCTCCACCAACACCAAAGCATCAGACACATTTCCCTGGGTTAACAAGGTTTTGAGTTCTAGTAATTCTTCCATTATTTTTTCTCCCATCGGTTCGCTATATTAGTTCGATTCTAACCTGTTCAAGAATACCTAAATAACATTTAATCTGCATATAGTGCGATCGCACCTTAATTTGAAAATCAGTGATTTATTGCTTAGATATAGATTAAGATTTTATAATCTTAGTGAAAAAATTAAACAAAGATAGTTTTTATGTATAAAAACAATCAAATAATAGATAATGTGGGTTTTGCCATAGGCACTGGTAGATGTGGTACTAACTTTCTAGCCAAGTTATTAGAATTAGAACCCCACCTCAAATCAACCCATGAGAGAAATCCACTCAATGAAACTTTTCATCGATATTGTAAATGGTATGATTTACCAGTCGATAATGAAGGTTTCCTACAAAGTAAGGAAACAGAAATACTTAAAGACTTAGAAAAAAAGGATTATTCTTTTGAAGCCAGTGCATTTTTATCAGTTTCCATTAAAGAACTCTATGAAAGGTTTGGAGCTAAATTTCTACTTTTGGTTAGAAGTCCAGAAAAAGTTATTAACTCTTATTTAGTAAAAGGATGGTATCAAGACCGGTTTATTCAAGCAAATCATGATTTAGCTTTAGGCTATCAAAAAAATAAATCATTCCATCACTTTTTAGGGCGCCCCGCACCTACTGGTAGTAAATTAAATCAATGGCAAACTATGACAAGAGTAGGAAAACTAGCTTGGTATTGGAATGAATTAAACTTCAGAGTTATTCATCTATTTGAACAAATTCCAAAAGAATATTGTAAAGTTCAAAAATTAGAAGAATTTGACTATCAATCTTATATTGACATAACCAACTTTTTTGGTTTTGATCCCCACGTTACAGTTAAACAGTTCGAAAGTTTGACAAATAAAAAACCCAATAGTTTTACTGAAGTACCAACTATTGAAGATTGGACAGATCAAGAAAAAATGGAGTTTGAGCAAGAAATCAAACCAATGGCAAAATATTTTGATTATCAACACCAAGTTAATTTACTTCCAGTTCCAAAAACACACCCCATAACCCTTAAACAAAAATCTGTCAGAACACTCAAAAAAGTCAAGCGAATTTTATTTTCTCTTCCTACCTAAAAGCACATCGGAGTAAGTGTAACCAACATATTTTATGAGTATATCAATCAAAAACTTAATGAAACATTCCTCCTATTTGTTCGCAGGGGGTATTGGTTCTATGGTGTTACGATTTGCACAAAATATTTTGGTAGCAAGAGCTTTAGGGGCAGAATCATTAGGAGTATGGAGTACAATAGTTTCTTTTTCTGTTATTGTTTCATCTTTTTTTAGTTTTCGTACCCAAGAAGCTCTAACTCGTTATTTGGTAGAATTTAGAATAAAAAATGAGTGGGAAAAAATAAGATTACTACTAGCCACCTCCATTATTACAGATATAGCAAGTAATATTATTCCATTTTTGTTTATAGTTATATTATCACCCATAATAGCGGCTAATCTTGCAGAGGGACAAGCCCAACCTATTTTATTTATCCTCTATGCTACATCATTTTTACCACGTTCTTTTGATAATACGTGGTATTGCGTTGCTCGTGATCTCAAGCATTTGGGTAAACAATCTTTACGTCAAATTGTTATTACTTTTGTTCAAGTTGCCTTAATTTGCTTACTTTATTCTGTACAACTACTCAACTTGCACACAATGGCTATTCTGATTAGTTTTATCTCGATACTGAATTTTATCGTTGTCATAATTTTTCTAAATCAAGAATTAACAGAAGGCTATAATGTAAAAATTGTGTCTTTGCCATGGCATAATTACTTAAAAAGTTTTGGTCAGCTAAATCAGTTTTGGGACTTTATGTTTTCAACATATATATCAAATACTTTTTCTAGCCTGATTAAAAATGCTGATATACTTATTTTAGGTTCTTTCACCTCCAATAAAGAGGTCGGAGTTTATCAGTTAGCAAAAACATTATCTAGCTTTTTACAGGTAGGCACTCAATCATTGACTTCCATAATCTATCAAGACTTTAATGAATTAATCGCCAATGGTCAAACACAAAAAATTATTCAAGAGTTGAAAAGGATTTCAATGAGATTAATTCCTTTTGTCAGCTTGGGCATGATTTCGATTGTGTTATTAACATACCCTTTTATATTATTTGTTTATGGAGAAGAATTTATTAAATCATATCCTTTGTTTGTTATAATTTCATTGGGTTTTACCACTTCTTTCATTTTATTTTGGGCTCAACCTTTAATACTTAGTTTGAATTGTCATAGGTATAAAGTGAAAATAGTAGTAGTCAGTTTTTTTATAGAAGCAATATTTATGCTGGTTTTTGTTCCTGATTTTGGGAATTTTGCCATGTCTGTAATTATATCTGCTAATATACTGTGTATTAATTTAGTATGTGCAATTAAAGCAATAAAAGAAGTTAGGAAAATTATTTATGAAACTTTGTGAAAAATGCTCTGACAGCATTCAATTTGGAATCACAATACATAATCAATCTTTACTTTTTAGATTTTCTGTGGCAATACAATTTTTTTATTTAATTTATTGAATAAAAATTGAGTATAATTTAAATACTTATACAGAATGTGACCATAGTAAAAAAATATGAATAACAGCTTGAGTAGACCTAATGTTCACATATCCTATAATCAAAAAATTCGTCCATATCATTTAGAAATAGCAAGACTATTTGATAAATATTCTTCTCCATCTTGGGATTTATTAGAAATAGGATGCGGTGTAGGTCATACGTTAGAACTGATAAAAAATCAAAGATCCGATACCAGAATTTCCGCTGCTGATATTGATTCCCATTTACTGACGACAACAAAAAATAAAGTAAAATTGCATAGATCAATTCAGATTGATCCAATGGGAAATCTCGAAGACTTATTTGATTTGAATTTGACATTTGATTCCATCATTATGTCTCATGTTCTTGAACATACAAAGAGACCTTATGATGTGATGAAAGGGGTCATTAAAATGCTTCGTCCTAATGGAATAGCAATAGTTGCTGTGCCGAATCCTGTTCGCCCGACGGTATTTTACGGTAATATTCTTAAGCGTAACTATGTCAATCAAGGTCATGTATGTTCATGGGATAGATCTCATTGGATTAATTTTCTCGAACGTATTTGTTGTTTGAGTGTTGAGGAGTATTCTCAAGACTATGTTCCTTTACCATGGCTAGACAAGTTTGGTATTTTTAGACCTCTTGAAATTTCTTTATCGTCATTTTTTCCTTGGCTATGTTTTTCAAACATAGCTGTTATCAAGAATAAAATAAATAGTTATTGAAACACTAAGCATGAAAGTTATTTTTGTCAGTATTCGAAAATATTCACCAATCTCAAATTATAAAACCTTGATAATTGGATAACTTTAATACTTTTTAAGTAATGAAAACTATTCAGAATTAGAAAATAGCTAAAACTATATCTACTACAGCAGGTCTATCGGAAAGTGACAATCAGGGTTGCTTGTATTGCTGATTATCTTTAAAATACCTAAGACATACATCTTACTGAAAGTATCATAAATTACAAATGAGAATAGCTTATATATCATGGTCAGGCATACCTTCTCGTTCTGCTAATACCATTCAAGTTATGAAAATGTGCGAGGCTTTCAGCAAAAATGGTCATGAAGTTCTTTTATTTGCCAAAAAACAACCAA
>PXBV01000380.1 GCA_003565575.1 Psychroflexus sp.
AAATTCCAAAATCCCTCTTAAAGATTTTTTTAATTTAAAAGAATAAGCTTACATTTCAATACAAAACACACTTTATGACTATCGATATCAATTGTGACCTTGGGGAGGGAGGTAGCTTTGATGAAGCCTTAATGCCACTTATTTCTTCTTGTAATATTGCGTGTGGAGGTCATTATGGCAACCAAGAAAGCGTACATTCTACCGTGGCGCTGGCTAAAGCTCACAACGTTAAAGTTGGTGCTCACCCGTCTTATCCAGATTTGGCTAATTTTGGAAGACAATCCTTACACATGTCTGCCACGGAGCTCAAGAGAAGTTTGCATGAACAAATCGATTTGGTCGAAACTGCTTGCTTAGCTGAAGCAGTGAAATGGCACCACATCAAACCTCATGGCGCATTGTATAACGATATGCATAAAAAACAAAGCATAGCCGATTTGGTGCTAGAGGTGTGTATGGAGAGGCAGTGCCCCCTTATTCTGTTTTTACCGCCGGGTGTACAGTTTAGCGAAGCCGTTCCAGAGCAGATTCAGATTTGGAAGGAGGGCTTTGCTGACCGAGCTTACCATGAGAATTTAAGTTTGGTATCCCGCTTAAAAGACAAGGCCGTTTTACATAATCCCAAACAAATTAGCCAACGGGTATTAGAAATGATTTTGCAGCAACGCGTTGAGACTTATTCTGGCTCAAAAACACCCTTACATGTAGATACCATTTGTGTGCATAGCGATACACCCAATTCACTTAAGATACTACAGGATTTACAATCAAAATTAACCCAAAAAGGTATTCAAATTCGTGCTTGATTCAACCCAAAATATACAAGTTTTTCAGTACACACCTTCCTCTATTTTGGTACAATTCACTACTGAAATCAACGAAAATTTACTTCAATTTATGCTGAATTTCAAACAGTTGATTCAGCAAAAACGATCTCAACAATTACATCAAGTTATCAATACATATAATTCATTGTTAATTACTTATAAATCAACTATAAGTAATTTCTATACTGAAAAACAAGCGCTTTTGCATCTTGCAACTCAGGTGGAAATTACCCGGTTTAAGTCTGGGCCGTTAAAGCAAATTCCTGTGTGTTACGATACAGAATTGGGTTGGGATTTGGAGGTGGTTTCCAAAACCTTGAAACTTTCAATTTCTGAAATCATTCAAAAACATTCTCAGCCTATTTATACGGTTTATTTTATTGGATTTTTACCAGGCTTTCCCTATGTAAGTGGTTTAGATTCCAGTCTTTACCACAGAAGAAAAGCCCAACCTAGAGATAAGATTCCTAAAGGCTCAGTAGGTTTAGCAGATACTCAAACAGGAATTTATCCGGTAGATTCGCCTGGAGGCTGGCAAATTATAGGGAGAAGTCCGCAGCCATTATTCGAGATACAAAACAACATACCAATGGCCTTTCTTAAGGCTGGAGACCGGATTCAATTTCAACCTATTTCCAAAGCAGAATTTTCTCAAATAGAAGCAGAGCATGCATCCCATACAAATTCGTTATGAGTTTAAGATTTAAATCGACAGGTGTATTTTCTTCATTGCAAGATAAAGGGAGAGTGGGAGGTAGTGCACTAGGCATTCCCGGCTCTGGTGCAATGGATATGGAGGCGTTTCGGTTGGCTAATTCCATTTTGGGCAACCCAGCGGATGCGGCTTGCATTGAATTTTATCGGCAGGGCTTGGAGGTTGAGTTTAGTCAAAAAACTTGCATTTGTCTTGTAGCTATAGATGCGGCATTGAGTCTTAATCAAAAGCCTGTTCATTTAAATTCGGTAATCAAAATTAAGCCAGGTGATGTGTTGAAAGTTGAACGTACTAATGATGGTAACTGGGGTTATTTGGCTGTAAAACAAGGCTTTAGTTCTGAAGAAATTTTGGGCAGCAAAAGCTTTTATCCACCTTTAACTCTGCGTAGGTTTTCTTCTCAGGATAAGGTGGAGTATCAGGCTTTTGATGGAGAAATAGAAGAGTATGCTTCAAACTTAGGTTTTTCAAGACCTTTTGCTTCTAGTCTGAAGGTTTACAAAGGACCAGAATTTGATCAACTCAGCGAGACTCTTCGTTATCAACTATTCGAGGCTAGTTTTTCTTTATCTACTTCTCAAACACGAATGGCTTATAGTCTTCATGAGCGTTTGGATAATGAGCTGGAAGAAATGACCACAGGACCAGTTTTGCCGGGTACGGTTCAATACACACCTCACGGAAAAATGATTGTTTTGATGCGAGATGCTCAAGTCACAGGTGGTTATCCTCGTATATTGCAGTTGACAGAAGCCTCCATCAATCAACTGGCACAAATGCGTCCAAAATCTAAAATCAATTTTCAACTTATCGAAATAAATTCAGAAAAAACTTAAACAAATTGACTCGGGTATACGGCGGATATTTGATGGGAATATCCAGCCAAGTTTTCCGATGCACCATGGCTTTTTTTCGCGTAAAGGTATCAAACGAAGCTTTTCCGTGGTAGCTGCCAAGTCCACTAGCGCCTACGCCTCCAAAGGGGAGTTTATCATTCACAAAATGTACTATAGTATCGTTGATGACACCACCTCCAAAGTTGAATTGCTGTATTACCCGTTCCGAAAAGGCTTTATCTTCAGTAAATACATAAAGCGATAAAGGTTTATCAAAGGCTTCAATGGTGGCTTGTAAGTCATCAAAATTTGTATAGGAATAAAGCGGTAAAATAGGGCCAAAAATCTCTTCTTGCATAAGCGGGGAAGAAAAATTTGGAGCATCAACAAGCGTGGGGGCGAGTAGGTTTTCTTCTGAATCACTCTGCCCGCCATATAAGATGCGTTCGTTGTTCAGCATGCTCGTGAGTCGGTCAAAGTGCGCCCTATGTATAAGCCGCGTGTAATCCTTAAAGGCTTTGTCTACATAAAAGGTTTTTAGTGTAGCAATTAGGCGGTCTTGAAACTCCGCTCTTACATCGTCATGTATCAACAAATAATCGGGGGCAATGCAAGTTTGACCCGCATTTAAAAACTTTCCCCACACAATGCGTTTAGCGGCGATGTCTATATTTGCAGTAGCATCTACGATACAAGGGTTTTTTCCTCCTAGCTCCAATGTATGTGGTGTCATGTGCTTGGCAATTTGCTGGGAAACAATGCGTCCCACTGGAACACTTCCCGTAAAAAATACATAATCCCACTTTTGTTCAAGTAGACGTTTGGCTATTTCTACATCTCCTTGAATCACTTTGGCTTGGGACTCTTCAAAAACATTTGAGATGATGGTTTCCAAAACTTCAGCCGTATGTGGAGCGTGTTCAGAGGGTTTCAGTACTACTGTATTTCCACAAGCAATGGCGCCAATTAAGGGTGTGATAGCTAATTGAAAGGGGTAATTCCATGGCGCAATAATCAATACTTTTCCCCAAGGCACATGGTAAATTTTATCCGATGACGGGAAGTTGAGCCAATCTGATGAAACCGATGTTGGCTTCGACCATTTTTGAATGGATTTGATAAATAAATTTAACTCTTTATAAACCACAAAAAGCTCGGTAGTCAATACTTCAAATTCTGGTTTTTGAAAATCTTTATAAACAGCTTCAATAATGTTTTGCTCTTGAGTTTTTAAAGTAGCTTTTAGCTTTTTCAATTTGTGTATGCGCTCGGTTACAGAAGCCTCTGCAGAGGATTTTAAAAAATCGTCTTGTGCTCTAAGGAGTTCCTCAATGTTTTGAGTTGCCATCATAATTGATAATTTTGAAGTCGATATGAAATAAATTTCACAACATAAGAGTTATTAATATTTTAAAGATAACGTTATTTGTAGTGATTAATAAACACCTTAGATGAATTTAAATCAAATTTTCAGATTAGTATTGTTGCTTGTTCTAGTAGTAAGTCTAAAGTCCTATGGGCAGAGAGATACCATTAATACTGATAAACTAATCATAGTAAAACAATATTCACCTACGGTAAATGATGCGTTTAAAATCAAACAAAAACCAAGTGAAAAGGACACTATAAAACAAGAACCTAGAGAAGTGTCTTATTCTTTTATAGATGTTCCTGTTGCTTCTACATTTACACCTGCTAAAGGTACAGCCTCTGGCTTGAGAATGCAACCACCTGCAAAACCCTATGATAATTATGCGCGTTTTGGTGCTGGAAATTACTCTACGATTTTAGCTGATTTTTATAGTAATTTTGAAATCAACAGCAACCAAAATATGGATGTGAGCTTTTCGCACTTGTCTTCTCAAGGTGGGATTGATGGGATAGTGCTGGATGATGATTTTTCTCATACAAATGTTGGCGCTTATTTGTTTACTAAAGAACGCTACTATGAGTGGAATACAGGCTTTGATTTAAATCACAGGGAAGTCAATTATTATGGATTACCAGATTCCTTTGTAAGAAATCTATCCGATGAAGATCTTAACAACATCAGTCCCAAACAAACTTACACCAAGCTAGCTGCTTTTGGAGGGATAGAGTTTTACGATGGAGTTTTAAAATCAGCTGATGTCAATTTTCAGCATTTTTTTGATAATTATAGCAATTCAGAACAGCTTTTGGATGTTCGCCCCTTGGTTGAAATTCCTGTAAAAACACATGATATTTTTATTAAAGGCCGCTTGAGTTTCCTTAATGGTGGCTTTGAGTCTAACTCATTTATGCCCTATGAGATTGATTATCAGCAGTTTTTTGTTGGAGCTAATCCTTATCTCAACTTAAATTATTCTCAAATGAACTTTAAACTTGGTGCAAAAGCCGTTTTTTTTAGTGATTTTGAAGCGAGCTCAAGTGAAGTCTATCTTTACCCAGACGTGAAAGCAGAGTTCCTTTTGAATGATGGCGCTATGAAATTCAATCTAGGTGTTAACGGAGATTTACAACAAAATACCTATGAAAATTTCAGTTCACAAAATCCATTTATTGCCCCTTCTTTACGCATAAGACCCAGCGATTTGCAGTACAATGCTTTTGTAGGTTTCTCTACTAAACTTTTGGAGGATCTATCTTTATCTGCCCAAGCTAATTACTCCAAAACTTCAGATTATGCCTTTTTTGTAGCTAATCCAAGTGCTGAGTTTCCTTCAAGAACTCCAAGTCGAAGAAATTTTGATTATCAAAATTCATTTACAGTAGATTATGACGAGCTTGAAACCATTTCTATTGCTACAGATTTAAGCTATAAGGTGGAGAGTGATTTTTCTATTGGTCTATTTGGTAAGTATTCCAATTATTCCACAGCTAACTTTAGTGAAGCTTTCAACTTACCTGAGCTGGAGCTCAAGGCTTATGCTATGTATCAGCTAATGACAAAATGGACGGTAAATGCATCTTTATTTTATGTAGGTGGAAGAAAAGATGTAGCTTCAGATATCACTGTGGAAGAGTCTGGTTCTCTCTTTTTAAACGATTTTGCTATTCAAACAGTAGATGGTTTTTTAGACTTAAATGCTTCTGTTGAATACCGCATCAACTCGAGGCTTTCAGCGTTTGTGAATGCTCATAACCTTTTGAACAACTCATACAATATATGGCAAAACTATCAAGTACAAGGCCTTCAAGTCCTGGGAGGACTCATTTATCAATTCAATTGGTAAAAGTTTCTAACTTTTCTTAACAAAAAAGAAACATTAGAACACTTAATTTAACTAGTTTTGCTTTCTATGTATTTAGAATTAATAATTCCCAATGGCCAATAAATTTAAGCGTTACGACCGGGATCGTCCTTACTTAAACTTGCTTGATTTTCTTTCTGAAGAGAAGACCTTTCTTACTATTGTAGTAGTTGGGATTATTATTGCTGCTACCTCCACAACTAATGCCAACTTGGCGATGTGGATTGGATTTTTTTTTGCGGCTTACGCTGCTGTAGCCAACGATAGTATAAAATCTTTAGGTACATTTATAGAAAGCAATAAAGCCAAAAAATGGTGGGTATTGTGGCTATTTATAGGCGGCATATTTTTAGTCACTGTCACTTGGAGTTTTATTTACTTTGATGGAGACGTTACTTACCAAAGACTTACCAATCCAGATGGAACTACAGATTATCCACACCCCGAAAGATTCACCTTTTTTCAAGTAATAGCGCCATTGGTCTTACTCATTCTTACTAGATTGAGAATGCCTGTGTCTACTACATTTTTACTTCTTAGTGTGTTTAGCGCCAATACCTCTGGAATCACCTCAGTAGTTATAAAAAGTTGGTCTGGCTACTTACTGGCTTTTGTGATTTCATTTCTAGTGTGGTATTTATCTTACAATACAATAAGAAAGTACTTTAAAAGCAGGAAATTTAGCCAATCTTGGGTGATTGTTCAGTGGGTGGTTAGTGGTTCTTTATGGGCAACTTGGGTGATGCAGGATGGAGCAAATATTGCTGTGTTTTTGCCAAGATCTCAAAGCATAGGTCAGTTTTCTATCTTCGCCCTTACTATATTCTTTGGCTTAGGCCTTCTGTTTTACCTTAGAGGTGACAAAATCCAAGGGGTAGTGAGTGAAAAAACTAGAGTTTCAGATATTAGAGCGGCAACTCTCATCGATTTGTCTTACGTCATTCTTCTTGTTTATAAGCTTTTTATTTCTACTGTACCAATGAGTACTACTTGGGTGTTCCTAGGAATTATAGGTGGAAGGGAAATCGCCATTAGTATTTCTCGTAAGAAAAAAGGAAATAAGCATAAGAAAAAGGCCACAAAAATGATTGTGAGAGACTTTGGCTATGCCATGATTGGTTTACTTGTTTCTATCATTCTTGCGGCTAGTGGTAACGCCTCCATCAGGGAAGAAATATACATTTGGTTTCAAGAACTCTTATAATAGAAAGCTTACAGTTAATTTTTGTTTCTTTGTTTTTATTTTGACGTCCAACTTTTTAATAATTTAAGTTATGAAATATTCCATTCTTGTTTTGTTGATAACAAGTCTTTTTTTATGGTCTTGCGATGACCAAAATCAAGTCGATTTACTAGTAATGAATGCCAAAATTTACACTGTAGATGAGGATTTTTCTATAGCTGAAGCTTTTGCAGTCGCCGATGGGAAACTCATAGAATTAGGCTCTACAGCAGATCTGAAAGCAAAATACAAAGCCAAGGAAACTTTAGATGCCAATGGTGGCACCATATTGCCTGGACTTATTGATGCCCACGCACATCTTTATAACTTAGGACTGAAATTAAGCAGAGTTGACTTAGATGGTACCGTAAGCTATGAAGATGTCATTTCTAGACTACAGGACTTTCAGGAACAGTTTCCAGACATAGAATACATCATAGGAAGAGGTTGGGATCAAAACGATTGGGAGGTGGAAGAGTTTCCTACCAAAGATACTTTAGATCTTTTATTTCCAGACGTTCCTGTGGCGCTTACTCGTATAGATGGTCATGCCATGATTGTTAACCAAACTGCTTTAGATAAAGCTGGAATAGATGAAGCTACAGAAATATTTGGAGGTGAAATTCAAAAAAAAGACGGTAAACTTACAGGGATTTTGATTGATAATCCAATGGCTCGCGTTAGAAATACATTTCCAGAAGTAGACCGAGCAGCTCAAACTTTAGCCCTCAAATCTGCTGAAGAAATTGCTATTTCCTTAGGACTTACAAGTTTAGTAGATGCAGGTTTAAATTCTGATGTCATTCATCTTATCGATGATTTACAAAACGAGGGTGAGTTGAAACTTAGGATTTACGCTATGTTAAGTAATAATGAAGATAACATTAGTGAGTTTTTAGAATCGGGTATACTCAAAACGGATAGGCTAAATGTTCGTTCTGTAAAAGTCTATGCTGATGGAGCTCTCGGCTCAAGAGGAGCTGCATTAAAAAAACCTTACTCAGACCATGATAATCATTTTGGAAGTATGATTATAGATTTAGAGGATTTTCAAACGCTTGCCAAGCGTCTTCATAACTCCGACTTTCAGATGAATACTCACGCTATTGGTGATTCTGCCAACTATGTAGTCTTAAAAACATACGATGAATTACTAAAAACCGACACTAACAGAAGGTGGAGAGTGGAACACGCTCAAATTGTAGATGGAATTGATTTTGATTATTTTGATGGAGAAAATATCATCCCCTCTGTACAACCCACGCATGCAACAAGTGATATGTATTGGGCAGAAGATAGATTGGGCGCAGAACGAATTAAATTTGCTTACGCTTTTCAAACTTTGCTAGAGCGTGCAGGAATGGTAGCATTAGGTACAGATTTCCCTATTGAGTCTGTGAATCCTTTCAACACATTTTATGCTGCAGTGGCTAGAAAAGACCTAGAGGCTTATCCAGAAGGAGGTTTCATTCCAGAAGAAAAATTAACTCGTGAGCAAACGCTTAAAGGAATGACTATCTGGGCTGCTTATTCCAACTTTGAAGATCATGAAAAAGGTAGTTTAGAAGTTGGGAAATTCGCTGATTTTGTTTTAGTGAATCAAGACCCAATGGAGGTTGAAGTATCTGAAATTCCAAAAACTAAAGTGCTAGCAACATACATTGATGGTGAGAAGGTTTTTGAACTTAACTAAGTCGAAGTTGAGCTAAAAACCCATAATGCTCATCCTTATAAATAAGTTGGCAATCAAGTCCATGCTGTTTGGCTTCCGATCTTAATAACTTGTAATCTAAAAATAACCAAGGGAAAGGCTCAGATCGTTCACCTTTGTAGCTGGTTTGGAATACCATTTCTCCATAATAAGATTCAGAAGACTTCGGCTCTGGAGCCTTATCATAAAGGTAAATCAGGTCTGAAGAATCTAATAAAACCTGGGATTCTTGGTGCATTAGTTGCTTTAATTTTTCAAAAAAGACAGGTAGGTGCTTTATACTTTTTGCAATTCCAATACCATTCATGAGCATCAGGATGGTGTCGTATTGTTTTGGAATTAACTCATAAAAGTCTCCATGCTTTGCATTGGCCAGACCAAGTTTTTGGCAAATGTTGATGCATTTTTTTGAAATGTCTATGGGGAATACTTCAAGATTTCTTTTTTTTAATTCTAAACTATGACTTCCTGCACAGCAACCTACGTCTAAAACATTGCCTTTGCATAGGTCTAAAGCTTTTTTTTCCAAAATAGGCATTTCACTGTAGTTCCTGAATAAATAGTCAACAGGAATTTCATCATCATCAAAACCCTGAAGATGAACGCTAATAGGAGTTAGGTCTGCAGAATTATAAAAATTCTCAACGGCCAACCCAAATATATCTTTAGATGTATGCTTAAGATTCAACGTATAGAATTTACCTTTGCAAGATGGAAGATTTTTTAAAGGACTTACCTCATTTAGCCAAAGATAAGCATAAATCCCAAAAGGAGTATTTTAAACGTTTAAAAAAGAAACCGCCCAAACACTTGGATCAAACTATGCAAAGTCTCCATGAAGAGGTTTTTGAGGAGGGGGATTGTTTGTCTTGTGCTAATTGTTGCAAAACTACAGGTCCATTGTTTACCAACAAAGATATTGAACGACTTTCCAAGCATTTTAGAATAAAACCATCAGTATTTATTGAGCGGTATTTAAGGATAGATGAGGATAATGATTATGTGTTACAATCTGTACCTTGTCCTTTTTTAGGCGAAGACCATTATTGCTCTGTTTATGACGTGAGACCAAAAGCTTGTGCAGAATTTCCTCATACCAACCGCAAAAAATTTCAACAGATTACAAATCTTACATTAAAAAATGTTGAAATCTGCCCCGCTGCTTTTAAAGTGGTAGAAAGGATGATGGAAACTATTAAGTTGTGATTTCTGCATTATACCTTTCTTCAACATAGGCTTCCAAGACTTTAAAGAAATTTAAGATATCTTCACGCTCATTATTGCTGTTAATGGTGACTAATCTTATAAAGGTAACTCCATTAAATTCTCCATAACCCACCATTAACTCACCATCTTCGTACAAGGATTTACACAAAGTTTTTGGGTCAATATCCTTATAATTAAAACACACAGAAATAGAATCTTCAAAGGAGTAAAGCTCATAGTCTGGGTGTTGTTTTACGTAATTCCTGGCAGTTTCAGCAAGTTTAAATTGGTGATTTACCATAAGTTCTAGTCCCTTTGTACCCACGGCTTTCCAAAGTGTCCAAAACTTTAAAGCATCGTTTCTTCTTCCGCATTGTAGTGAAGTTTTACCTAAGTTATATTCATCCCCATCGGTTTGATAGAGGTAATCAGCATCACAAGCAAAGCTGTGTTTTAAGTTGTGCTTTTCTTTTGTAATTAACATTGAACAGCTTAAAGGAACATTCAACATTTTATGGGCATTAAAACTAAAGGAGTCAGCTTTTTCTACACCGTTGACCAAGTGTTTATACTCTTGACTAAAGATGACAGCACCACAATATGCGCCATCCACGTGTAGCCATAAGTTTTTATAGGATTTGGTAACCTTGTAAATAGCTTCTATGTCATCAAAAGCTCCTAAGACTGTGGTGCCTGCAGTGGCATTAACGAAAAATGGTTTTAGCCCAGCTTGTAAGTCGTTTTCAATTTGTTCGTGTAAGGCTTCAGACTTCATTCGTCCCTCACTATCTGTTTCAATTTTTCGTATTTGATCAATTCCTATACCGCCAAACATAGCATTTTTAGTGATGGAATAATGAGATGCGGTGGAGGTGTAAATAATCATTTTTTCAGAGACACCATCAAATTTAATTTGGCGATTATAAGCATCGCGAGCCATTAGCATAGCCATAAAATTACTCATAGAGCCACCAGGAGGAAATGTGCCATCTGCATTTTCACCAAAATTGAGCATTTCACAAATTTTGGAAAGTATCACTTTTTCAATACCTACTTGTGGTCCTCCTACTTTGTAGGTATACATGCTATTGTTCAACATGACTGCAAGTAGTTCTCCAAGTGTACCTTTAGAATTTCGTCCTCCAAACAGTTGATTAAAAAAAAGCTTAGTGGAGGTTCTTGGTGTACTTAGCACCACCTCTTCTATCAAGGCTTCAAATGCATTTTGGCCTAACGATTCTTCCCGAAGGTTTATATCCATAACATCAAGCAAATTTTTAGCCTTGATAGGTTTTATAACGCCTTCTTTTTTTTCGTCATTTATGAGTTTATGTGAAAGTTTTTGAAATAGTTCTAGTTCTGCTTGCATTAGCCTAATTTGAAATTTATGTTTACTTTTATAGAGACTGAATTTAAAATTAATTAATATATATGGACTCTACAGAAAAGATAAGCTCTTTAAAGAAACTTTTAGAAATTTTACCTAGTTGTACAGGTCAAGATTACTTCGACATTGCAAAACAGCTTTCCATTCCAGCAGAAGACTTACTGCCGTATGCGTTTTGGTCCAAAACCAACTATACACGAAATTGCATTTTTAGAACTGATGATTTTGAGCTGTTGCTGTTATGCTGGGAAGAGGGGCAAGAGACTTCAATACATTCTCAC
This sequence comes from Psychroflexus sp., assembly GCA_003565575.1. Classification (GTDB taxonomy): domain Bacteria; phylum Bacteroidota; class Bacteroidia; order Flavobacteriales; family Flavobacteriaceae; genus Psychroflexus. The sequence continues at coordinate 11,419 of PXBV01000380.1, forward strand.
AATGGAGAAGAGTGTTGGGTCTATTTAGCCCAAGGTAAATTACGAGAGAAGCGCTTTATGGAACACGAGCATCAACTTAAACTGAAGGCTGATGTTAAAATGACCAAAGAGCGATTATCTTACATGAATGATGATCTTGGATACCATTCTTTACATAATTTAAGCCAAGGGCGTTCAATGAGTTTACACCTTTATGTTGGACCTATAGACGAATGTTCTATTTATAAAGAAGAAAAGGATAAATTTGTACGCAAAGCCTTAAATTATTATTCAGAAGAAAAACAAATATTTACTAATTAAGCAAATGATATGAATTGGAAAACAGTTAAAGAGTACACAGATATTACTTATAAAAAAAGCGATGGAGTTGCAAGAATTGCATTTAACCGGCCAGAGGTGAGAAATGCTTTCCGCCCTAAAACGGTAAGTGAGCTTTTTGAAGCTTTCTTAGATGCCAGAGAAGACCCAAGTATTGGAGTGGTATTATTTTCTGGAGAAGGCCCTTCGCCAAAAGATGGAAAATACGCTTTTTGTAGTGGTGGAGATCAAAATGCTAGAGGGCATCAAGGCTATGTAGATGATGATGGTACACCAAGACTTAATATTCTGGAAGTACAGCGTTTAATTCGATTTATGCCTAAAGTTGTTATTGCTGTAGTGCCTGGATGGGCTGTGGGTGGAGGCCATTCTTTACATGTAGTTTGTGATTTAACACTAGCGAGTAAGGAGCATGCTATTTTTAAGCAAACAGATGCGGATGTTACTAGTTTTGATGGTGGCTATGGCTCTGCCTATCTTGCTAAGATGGTAGGCCAAAAAAGAGCGAGAGAAATTTTCTTTTTAGGTAGAAATTATTCAGCGCAAGAAGCCTATGACATGGGAATGGTCAATGCAGTGATTCCCCATGAAGAATTGGAAAGTACGGCATACCAATGGGCTCAAGAGATTTTAGAGAAATCTCCTACCTCTATTAAAATGCTTAAATTTGCCTTTAACGCTACAGATGATGGTATGGTAGGTCAACAGGTCTTTGCTGGTGAAGCCACTCGATTAGCTTATATGACAGATGAAGCGAAGGAAGGACGAAATGCTTTTTTAGAGAAAAGAAAGCCCAACTTTAAAGATATTAAATGGATTTCTTAAATTCCAAAACGTTTAACCATTAACAAAAACTACCAATATGCCAATTTTAACTGAAGAAGAGCTTCAAGATATCGTTAATAAAGAAACTGAAGCCAATGCAAAACTTGAAGAAAAAAATCAACAGCTTCTTCAAAGTCACAATGAAAAAAAAGAGTTGGAGTCTCAAAAAAAGCGACTTCAAGTTTCTACTGTTTTACTTTTTGTATTATTCGTTGCCTTGCTTTTATTGGTCTTGTTTCAGCCTAAGGTCTTGCCAATAGATATGGGGACATCTTTAGAAAATGATGAAGTAGTGGTCAAAAAATCCACACTTGAAGACTATGAAAACAAAATTGAAGAGCTGGAAGAACGTGCTGCAAAATATACCAATCCTCTAGAGCTTCAAGGGTTTTATGCTGTTCAACTTGGAGCATTTAAAGAATTTGAAATACCACTATCCTCAGATAGTTATAGTGTTGTACATAATGCAGAATTTAATGACTTTAACCTTTACACCCTCGGTATATTTAAGACAGAAGAAGAAGCTGAACGCCTTAGAACAGTGGTAAGACAGCTTAATTTTAGAGATGCATTTGTGGGTTATTATGAGGATGGAAAACGTCTAAAATCTAATTACTAGGGTGGATTTTAAAAATTTAGAATTATCAATTTCAGATTTACCAGACTTTAAGACTGTGGACTTACAACCCATTCAAAAGTCTTACAAAAAAATAATTTGGATAAATCATGCCCTTACTTTTTTTGTTCTTTATGGTATAAGTTTTTTTGTCTTGAATTTTGAAGAGATTCCCAATTGGATCAGTATTATAGCTTTTTCAGTGATTTCTTTGGTATTTAGCATTAAAGCCATTGAAATTGAAAAAGGATTTCCAATACGAAAATTTGGGGTGAGACAGCACGATATCATTTATCAATATGGCTTTTTTTATTTTTCTGAAACCGTAGTTCCATATAATAGAATTCAGCATGTTGAAATTAAGCAAGGTCCTTTGTCTAGGCTGTTTTCTTTATATTCTTTAAGCTTATATACAGCCGGAGCTTCATCTGGAGATCTTATTATTAATGGGTTAGACAAACAAACGGCACAAAGATTAAAATCTAAAGTTTTAGATAAAACCACACTTGTTGATGAAGCAGATTGATTTTTCTCAACCCAGACTACAGTCATTTAATGGTATATTTCTTATTTTCTTTGCAGATTTAGCAAAACGTATACGTCAAAATATCTATATTCTTGCCCTTCCCTTTCTTCAAAAGAACTTGTTTGATGATTATGGAACTTTAATTTATTTGGGTCTTTTTTTGCTTGTACTTACACAGTTCATATTTTCATACTTATCTTATAAAAAATTCAGATTTTCCATTCAGGAAGATGCTTTTCATCTTGATCATGGTGTTATCAGATTGAGCCATGTTGAAATTCCTTTTGAAAGAATTCAAAACATCAATCTACAACAAGGCGTTTTTCAACAAATTTTAAATGTAGTAGGTTTTGAAATTGAAACCGCAGGAGAAGGAACTGCAGAAATTAAAATTAAAGCGCTGGACAAAGGCTTTGCTACTGCTCTAAAAGCTAAACTCATCGAAGAAAAGAATAAGGTGCAAACCGAAGTAGAAATTGAGAGCGGACCTACAGATGAAACTCTTGAGTCAACACCAGACTCATCTGCTTCTGTTTTATTTCAATTGGATTTTAGAACCTTAATCAAAGTTGGAGTGAGTTCAAATTTATTTAAAGGGGTAGGTTTGCTTTTAGCTTTCTTTGCCTACCTGTATAATTTCATTATGGATTTTGTTACCAATATTTATGATATTGACCTAGAAGAAGACTTTACCAACAGAATACCTGAAACACTTACCTTCACTAGTGTTCTTATTGTTAGTGTTCTTGTTATCGGTTTTTTAATTACTGTTCTAACCACTGTGCTAAAATTTTTTAAGCTAAAAATCATTAAGGCACAACAAAACTTTGAAGTGGAATACGGCCTTTTTAAAAGAGTGAACAAAGTTATTAAAAAGTCTAAAACACAAATTTTTGAAATAAGAACCAATCCTATCAAGAATTTATTCAATATCAAGAATGTTTTTGTGAGTCAGGCCTCTTCACATCAATTGAGTGAAAAACAAAAAATAGGTCTTGTTGGTTTATCTAAAGTAAATTTAAAGTCCTTGTTCAAATCACTATTTGAACATGAATATGAAGCTCTAACATTTGATGTTGTACATTCAAAACATAGACTGATTTTTCGGTATTTTTATAAGAACTTATTTCTTCTTAGTGGACTAAGTTTAGCTGTGTATTTTGTTTTTCTTAATTGGTTTAGTTTAACCGTGCTTATCGCTTTATCTTTATTCCTTATTTTTATCTCCTACTTAAGAATGAAAAAAAGCAGTATTGGTGTCAACTCTAACTTCATCAGTATCAGAAAAGGGTCAATTGATACTAAGTTTAGTTTAATTGAGATTCACAAATTACAATCAGTAAAACTGACAAAAAATATTTTTCAACAGTACAATGGACATGCAGATTTAGTATTAGAAACAGCATCTGGCATGTTAAAAGTAGAATATTTAAGCTTAAATGAAGCTCAAGAACTTATGAATTATCTTCTATTTAAAATAGAGTCTACTCATAAGAATTGGATTTAACCATTAGTTAGCATAAGATTCATTTTCTAGAGCTAAATAATGTTCCACTTCATTTTTTGAATTTGAAATTGGGAAGATTTTAATCTCACATATATACTCACTACCGTCTTTTCTATAATTAATCATAGAACCTTCACAAGCGTTGTTTTGAGCTAGATTTTCTCTGATGTGTTGTAGGGCATTAGGGCAAGTTTTTTCACCTTGTAGTAGTTTAGGGCTTCTATCTTTCACGTGATTTAAACTGTAACCAGTCATATCTTTGAAACCATCATTTACCCAAATAATTTTTTGATTTTTATCAGTAACTACAATAGCTTTATACTCATTTTTGAAAAGGGTTTCCTCAATTTGGAAATCCCAATTAAATTTATTTTGAAATTTATTTAAATGGTCAGCTTCCTGCTTTTTTCTTAGTTTTTTTAAAAACTTGAATATATATTCAGAATACACATCCCACATCATCAAAGGTCCTCTTTTCATAACTTATTATGTATTAAACAATTAAAAAGCAAATTTAGTAAAAGGAAGACCTTGATCAACTTATATTTTAGTTATAGAAAACTTAAAAAATAGCTGGAAATTCATCTGGTTGAGATTCTCTTAAAATAGCGTATACTTTTTCAAAAATATCTTCTGCTGATGGTTTTGAAAAATAATCGCCATCTGTACCATAAGCAGGTCTATGTGCTTTTGCTGTAAGCGTTTGTGGTTTGCTATCCAAAAATCTATAACCATCTTGCTTTTCTAGGATGTGTTGTAGCAAATAAGCAGAAGCTCCACCGGGAACATCCTCATCTACAATCAACAGTCGATTTGTTTTTTCTAAGCTTTTAGCTACATCATGCTCAATATCAAATGGGAGTAAGGATTGACAATCAATTATTTCGATATCAATGCCAACTTCTTGTAGTTCTTTAGCGGCTTGTTCTACTATTCTTAAGGTTGAGCCATAAGAAACAACAGTAATATCCTCACCTTCTTTTAAGGTTTCTACCTTTCCCACAGGTGTTTTAAACTCTCCAAAATTTCTTGGCTTCTTTTCTTTTAATCGATAACCATTTAGGCATTCAACAATTAATGCCGGCTCATCACTCTCCAGCATAGTGTTGTAAAAACCAGCAGCTTTTGTCATATTTCTTGGAACCAAAATATTTATTCCATGAATGAGGTTAAGAATTCCTCCCATGGGTGAACCAGAGTGCCAGATGCCTTCAAGTCTATGACCTCGAGTTCTTACAATTACTGGAGATTTTTGCTTTCCCCTAGTTCTATAGGAAGTTGTAGCTAGATCATCGCTCATAATTTGCAAAGCGTAGAGCAAGTAGTCAAGATACTGAATTTCTGCTATGGGCCTCAAACCTCTTAAAGACATGCCGATACCTTGCCCTAAGATGGTGGCCTCTCTTATACCTGTATCTGCCACTCTTAGCTTTCCATATTTTTGTTGCAAACCCTCAAGACCTTGATTTACATCTCCAATTTCTCCTGCGTCCTCTCCAAAAATCAATGTTTCTGGACGCTTTTCAAAAATTTTATCAAAATTGTCTCTCAAAATTATTCTAGCATCTACTTCTTCAGCATCTTTATCATAAACTGGATCTACTGCTTCTATATAGGTTGCCTTTCGATTGTTCTCACACCATAAATGACTGCTGTAATCAGGTTGAGTTTTACTTTTAAAATCATTGACCCATTGTACGAGTTTGTTTTTTGCTACAGAGGTATCGCCAGCTGCATACCTTAAAGCTTTTCTTGCTGTGGCTAAAATTAAAGACTTTATGGGTTCATCATTATTTTTTAGTTCCTCAATGTAAGGAGATATAAAGTTTTTATTTGGTGAAGAATTTGCAAGATTGGTAAGTAGCTTAATAAGGGTTTTAGTTTCTATTTTTGCATTTTTACCAAAAGCCGTCCAAGCTGCTTTTTTACCTTCTCTAACTTCACGTTTAATATTTTTTTCTAATTCATCAAGCTCCTCATCTGTAGAAAAGCCATTGGCAATCATCCATTCTCTCATTTTTAGATTACAATCATAGGCTCTTTCCCACTGTAATCTGTCTTTGGACTTGTAGCGTTCATGAGATCCAGAAGTGGAATGACCTTGCGGTTGAGTTACTTCTGTAACGTGGATCAATACAGGTATATGGTGCTTTCTAGCAATACCTTCGGCTTTTTCATAAGCTTCAATTAAAGCAGGGTAATCCCACGCTTTAACAACTATAATTTCATACCCGTTGGTATCGTTTTCTTTTTGAAATCCTTTTAAAATTTCAGAAATATTCTCTTTGGTAGTTTGGTGTTTTGCGTGAACGGATATGCCATAATCATCATCCCAAACATTTATAACCATTGGAACTTGCATAACCCCAGCAGCATTCAATGTTTCCCAAAAATGGCCCTCACTTGTACTTGCATTTCCAATGGTTCCCCAAGCAATTTCATTTCCGTTGTTAGAAAATTTTTCAGAATCTATACCATCTACATGCCTGTAAATCTTTGAAGCTTGAGCTAAACCAAGCAGTCTCGGCATCTGTCCTGCGGTTGGAGATATATCTGCACTAGAATTTTTTTGTTGCATTAAATTTTTCCAGCTGCCATC